>DFZG01000037.1:0-14929 GCA_002382075.1 Candidatus Shapirobacteria bacterium UBA4062 | reverse complement strand
AAGTGCAACAAGAGATTTACGACGTATGAGGAAGTGGGAAATATAGAATTAAAGGTGATTAAAAAAGATGGCCGGGTGGAAGATTATCGACGGGAAAAGTTAGAGAAATGTTTTGATAAAGCTTGCTGGAAATTGGCAGCAGACGAAAGATCAAAAATGATTGATGAGATTGAAATGAAACTGTTAAATTGGGAGCGGGTGGAAATTCCCAGTCGGGAAATTGGAAAGATGGTGTTGGAAAAATTAAAAGATGTGGATGAGGTGGCTTATGTTCGGTTTGCGACGGTTTATATGGACTTGAAAAATATGAGTGATTTTAAAAAATTAATTAATAGTTTTAAAAAATAGAGCAGAATGGATCTAATCAAACAAAGAAACAACCAAGTCGTAGAAAAATTAAAAGAACCGGGATTGTCGGAGAATGCGAAATATATTGCTGAGACACGGTATTCGATTAAAGATGAGGCAGGTAAATCGACCGAAACAATAAAGGATATCTTTTGGAGGGTGGCCTACAATGTGGCGAAAGGCGATGCCAGATTTGGAGAAAAAGAAGCTGATGTAGAAAAACAGGCAATAAAGTTTTATGAAATGATGGCTGAGCAGAAATATTTTCCAAATACACCTTGTTTGGTAAATGCGGGAAGAGTTAAACAACAATTATCGGCTTGTTTTGTGTTGCCAATTGAAGATTCGATGAATTCAATTCTGAAAACCATGAGCGATATGGCTTTGATTCATAAAAGTGGCGGAGGAACGGGTTTTTCTTTTACCAGGTTAAGACCTTACGGGGATTATATAAAGACAAGTGGAGGAACGACAGTTGGGCCGGTAAGTTTTATGCAGGCCTATAATGATGTGACTAGTCAAATAAAACAGGGAGGAGTCAGACGGGGGGCAAATATGGGAATGTTGTCGGTGGATCATCCGGATGTGTTGAGATTTGCGGTGGTGAAATTGGATGAGTATTCTTTGACCAATTTTAATATTTCCCTGGCGATTACTAATAAATTTATGGATCGAGTCGAACTCGATAAAGCTTTTGTTGATAATGAAAATATACCGAGTGAGGTGGTGGAGGAGATAAGAGAGGCAGAAAAAAATCGAGATGTGGATGCCCGATTGAGGGAAGTGGAAGCCGGAACTAAGAAATTGTATGACTGGGCCACGGCAAATGAGGCTAATGCCGGGGAGGGTTATGAGTTGATTAACCCGAGAACCGGAGAAGTGAGTGGGAAGTTAAATGCCTATAAGGTTTTTAATTTAATCACCAGATTGGCTTGGCAATATGGCGATCCGGGATTGGTGTTTATTGACAGAATGAATGACGAAAAATCAAATCCGGTACCAAGTCTTGGAAGAATTGAAGCAACTAACCCTTGTGGTGAACAGCCCTTACTGCCTTATGATGCCTGTAATTTGGGGTCAATAAATTTATCAAGATTTGTAAAACAAAACCCTCTGTCCTCCGAGTCGGAGGACATCTCCCTTGAAAAGGGCGATTTAAAAGCCCCCATTCATCAAGGGGGGGTGGCTGAAGGCCGAGGGGGTTTAGATCTCGATTGGCAGGAATTGGGGAGAGTGGTCAGAGAAGCGGTTCATTTTTTGGATAATGTGGTGGAAATAAATGAGTTTCCGGTGCTGGAAATTAGAGAGATGGTAAGTAAGACCCGAAGAATTGGTTTGGGAGTGATGGGATTTGCGGACATGCTTTTTAAATTGGGAGTACGTTATGATTCGGAGAAGGGAATTGAGTGGGCCGAAAAAGCAATGAGTTTTATTGATAAAAAGGCGAGAGAAGCAACTGAGGAATTAGGAATTTCTCGAGGGGTGTTTCCGGCATGGGAAGTGTCGGTTTTTGGAAAAAGTAATTATCGACCAAGGAATATGGCGTTGACGACGATTGCGCCGACGGGAACAATTTCGATGATTGCCGATACTTCAAGCGGGATTGAGCCGGCATTTTCGCTGGGATATCAGAAAAATACGGTTGAAGGTAAAACTCTATATTTAATGAATCCGGTGTTTGTGGAGGATTTAAAATCCAGAGGGATTTATTCTGAAGAGCTTTTGGATAAAGTGGTAAAAAATGGAGGGAAAGTAACTGGAGTGGAAGAAATCCCGGCCGACTTGCAAGAAATTTATCGGACGGCTTTGGAAATTGAACCAGAGTGGCATATTCGGGTTCAAGCAGCGTTTCAAAAATATGTAGACAATGCAGTAAGTAAGACGATTAATTTTCCCAAAGAAGCGACAGTGGAGGATGTCCAAACAGCTTATAGATTGGCTTACTCGTTGGGAACAAAAGGGGTGACCATTTATCGAAGCGGCAGTCGGGAGAAAGAAGTGATACAGAGTGTAAAGACGAGTCACGACTCGTCTGTACCTGAAGTGGCGGTGGCTAAGCCAGTGAAAAAGAAAACTCCGGAAGCGGCTCGGGGGGTAAGAGTTAGAAAGGCTTGCGATATGGGTAGAGTCTATACTTCGGTGTTTTTTGAGGAAGGAGATGGTCCGGTGGAGGTGTTTGTGAATTTGGGAAAAAGTGGTGGTTATATGGCGGGGACGGCGGAGGTGACGGGGAGGTTGGCCAGTTTATCGTTGAAATATGGAGCTAGTTTGGAAGAAGTGGCTGACGAATTGGTAGGAATTGCTTGTGGGCAACAGGTGGGGTTTGGCAGAAATGCGGTTTTGAGTATGTTTGATGCAGTTGGCAAGTCTATTTTGGAAGTGGCTAAAGGTGATCAGTTGGAATTGTTTGAACATGAAAAGAGAGATTTGGTGTTGCCGGAGTCGGGATTGGCGAATGGGGAGGCGGAAAAAGTAGAACAAAAAGATTTTTTGTTAGATTTGAAGGTACAAAAGGCCCAAGTGGAGAGTAAATTTTCCAGTTGCCCGGATTGTGGTAGCCCGTTGTATGCTGAGGAAGGGTGTTTTAAATGTTCAAACGCTTTTTGTGGATATAGTAAATGCAGTTAAACCCCTCTTTAATTCTCCCTTTGACAAGGGAGAAGATAAAAATTATTACTCCCGCCCTGTCAAGGGAGGGTTGGGGAGGGTTTGAATGTCGATAGTAACTAAAACAGGTGATAAAGGGACGACGATGTATTTTGGGAAAACCATAAAAAAGACGGATCCGATTCTGGAAGTGGTGGGGAGTTTGGATGAATTGCAGGCGGTTATAGAATTAACAAATTATGAATTAAAAATTAAATATTTGGAAAAAGTAATTGAGGATTTGTATTTAATAATGGGTAAAAAGCCAATAGCTGAGAAAATTGAAAGATTAGAAGCAGAAATAAAAAAACTGGAAAAAGAATTAAAAATAGGCAATAAGTTTTTAATTTTTAAGAAGAAAAAGTCTCTTAATCTGAATTGGGTGAGAACGGTAGTTAGGAGAACCGAAAGGCGGTGTTGGATTTTGGAAGATGAGGGAATTGGGGTTTATTTAAATAGATTGTCGGATTACATTTATTTGTTAGCAGTAAAAGAAGAAAGAGAGTAAAATATATTTAGAATCGAGTGAGAATCTCGAGCTGTGCCGCAATCGTGAAGCCCCGCCAAAAGCTAAAGCATTTAGGCGGGCAAGCCGAAGCCTTTAATCCCCCGCCGTTGCGGGGCTAGCTTTCGAGCAAAAGTATGTCTGAATTTAAACCATATTACAAAATAGAAGAAAACGAGGAAGAGGTAGTAGCCCGAGTTTTTCAGGAAGAAAGAAAATTACCGGATTTAAAACTGAGAATAGTACATGCACAAATTTATGATAGGGATAGGATAAGTAGGGATAATTGGGAATTTAATAAACATGCTGAAAGTGAAAAAATTGCCACAATAAATGTGTTTGAGTTGATGAGTGATGGTTATGACTTGGTGGTTTGGTTGAGTCCGAAGAGCGAGATTTATGAAGAGGGACGGCTAAATATAATGCTAAAAACTGAGGTTGAGGGGCAGATGGGGTTTGATCCGTGGGGAATTCCCCTGCTAATAAATGAAAAGGAAACTATGGATTTGGCCAGGAGGTTGTTGGATAGAGGCGGAGTGAGTATGGATGGGGTTGAAGAGGTGGATGATTTGCGAAAAGAGCCGATTGGGTTTAAGTTGGAGGGAGAAGATTGGCAAGAAAAATGTCGGGATTTGATGCCGGAATTTGAAGAGTTGTGGGATTTTGTAAAGACGGGCGGAGTGGAAGAAAATATGGAGAAAATTGTGGGGCAGGTGCGGGAGGCCAAAAAAGTGGCCAGAGGTAATAATGTGGTGTTTGAAATGGAAATGTTGAGGCGGGGATATGAATTAAATGTGGCTGGAGGGCACGGGGGTTCATGGTTGAGCCAGACGGGAAGAGGGGTGGGTTTGGTGGAAATTTTTGATAGTTTAAAAATGTTGGGGAAAATTGATGAAAGATTGTCAAAATGTGAGGGTTGTGGCTGTTTTTATATGAAGAAAAAAGGCAAGTGTCCGAAGTGTGGCAAAGGGACGAAATAAGGTTGTGGCAATGTAAGTTTTGAGTTATATTTAGCTATGGAAAACAATATGGGTGAATTAGTAAAAGATAAGATAATTTCTAATATGCCAACGTATGAGGATAGGGTGGCAGATATGTATCTAAAACTAACCGGTTTGTCTCAAAAGGGAGCGATTTTGGATGACAGAAATATTAACAAAGGTAAGAGTTTTGGGTGGTGGAAAAATTATTTTGAAAGTGAAATGGTAGATAAAGATGGTAGGAAGGATTTTGGAATAGTGGTGAGTGTTTTTGATTCACTGTCGAGCGGAAAAGACAAGATTCATAAAGGTAAGCACCTGTTGTCTTTTGATACCTCTAATCCGGATTATGAACAAAATAAGAGAAATAAGGAGAAGTTTTATGAATTGAATGAAACCAGGATAGCAATAAAGAATGGCTTAATAGGCGCGGTGGGTGAAAACGGAAAAGAAGTGTGGAAGTTTTTAGAGGAAACAGAATTATCGAGATTGTTGTTAATGAGTCAGGCAGGATTAATAAAAGAAGAGAATAAAAACTTTGAAAGAATAGATGGGTTAAAAAGAAAAATCAATTCTGAAAAAGGAAAACATTTTTTGAATTATCTGAGAGAAAGAATAAAAGATAGGAATTTTGTAAATGATGATATTGGCAATAGTTTTATTTTGGAAATATTTGCGGAAGAGTGTCGAGAAATAAGCAAAAAAGAAAAGGGTGGCATTGGAGAATTGGGGGTGCCGAAGATAAAAGAAGAAGTTTATGATGAATATAGAGGAGGAGGGTATAAATTAGGGAGGCCGGGAGTGGAAGAGTTTGACAGAATGGTGTGGTCGATGATGAAAAATGGGGATATTCAGATAAGAGAGAAGGATGGAGTGGATGTATCGGTCAATAAGAAGGTGCTGGAGAATAAAAAAATGGTTGATATAACAAATAATTGGGGGAATGGAGCTAGTAATTTTAGATTTAAGGATGAAATAAAGGGGGCGATGGAGAGAGTTTGTTTAAATTATTATTTGAGTGTAGGCTCAGGGATGACCATGGACCAATATTTTGGGAAAGCGGTAGAGAGCATTGTTCATAACCCAGGTTTTATTATAGGTAAGCCCTTGGGAGCAGTATTTTTGGCGACAACCAGGGATTGGTTTGTAAAGGAGAAATGGTCAAGTGGTTATAGGGAAATGGCGAAAAATTATCATCCGGATCATGGTGGAGATGAAGAGAAATTTAAAAAGAAAGAGCCGGCGTATAAAATTTTGAAGGATATTACTTTTTTTGATTAGATTTTTTGAGCGTGTGCATAAGGCCATAAACATATTGCACTCTTTAGGGTCGAAATAAGGTATAAAATTAATATATGAAACAAATAAATAGTCAAAAAGGAAACACTTTAGTGGCTTTGTTGGTAGTGGTAGCGGCTTTGTTTATTTTGCCGTGGAACCGGATTGATTGGGGAAGGATGTCTTTTGGCCAGGATAGGGTGGTAACAGTAGTGGGAGAGGCCAGAAGCCAGGAAAAAAATGAAATTGCTTCTTTTTCGGCGGGGGTGAATTCGGTCAATGATGAAAAAGATAAAGCGATTGATGAGGTAAACGAGACAATTGAAAAAATTATTGCGGAAGTGAAAAAGTTTGGGGTGGAGGAAGAGGATATAAAAACTCAAAGTATGAGTGTTTATCAAAGTGAGGATATGTATTGGGATGGCGGAGTCCAGAAAATGAGGAAAGGGCAATGGAGAGTAGATAATCAAATAGAGGTAATACTAAGAGATATCGACAGAGCGACTGAGTTGACAAAAATATTTACCGAAAATGGGGCCAACAATGTTTATGGTCCGAATTTTAGAATAGATGATACTTCAAAAGCGGAAGAGGCTTTGTTTGATGAAGCGATAAAAAATGCCCGGGAAAAGGCAGAAATTATTGCAAAGGCTTCGGAGAGAGAATTGGGAAAAGTAGTGAGTGTGACTGAGGGCGGTTCAAATTATGGAATTTATCCGATGTCAGCGCGAATGGAGGGAGCTGGTGGAGCTGGTTTCCCAATGGAAGGTGGCAGTACCACGGTGAGTAAAAGTGTGACAGTGGTGTTTGAGTTGAAGTAAAGAGAGCTGATATAATTTTGGGATGGAGAAGAACGAAAAAATAGAGAAATTGGAGTTGGAGTTGGAAAAATATAAAAAGAAACTGGGGGAGATGCAAAAAAGTTGGTCGGAGACAAAAGGGGGGAGCCGTTATGGTGATGAATATTTAGAGGTGCAGTGTAAGGTTTATACAGACATGATTGTTCAGGTAAAAGAGGAAATTTTGAAGCTGAAGAAGAATGGTTAGCTGTTGTCCTTGAGCCACTTTTCCCTTTTGACAAAGAGAAAACCAAGAATTACAAGGGCGCCGGCCACGGTCATGACTGATTCAATCCGATCAAGGCCATGAGCTAGGCCGGTGAAAGCTTCACCCATTTGAAAACCAATGAAGCCAAGTAAGGTGGCGCGGACTAAAAGAGCTAAAAAGATAGTTGGATAAAATTTGGCGGGGCGGAATTTGAAACCGCCACAAAAAGCGGAGACGAGGGAGACGGGAACGACGGGGATGATGCAGGCGACAAAAACAAAAATTTCGTCGTTAATAGTCTTTTTAAAGTCGGCGCGGATTTTTTCAATTAATTTCCAGGAGACTCCAATATATTTTCCAAAACGTTCGATAATGGGTTTACCGCCAAAATAGGCGATAAAAAAGACAAGAGAGGTGCCAAGAGTGGCACCAACAGAATAAGGTAGAGAAACTTTAGTAAAAATTTCTAAAAGTGTGTTAAGAGAGAAAGAATTATGAGTTACTAAAATGGCGCCGCCAGCCATGGTAATAATAGGTGAGGGAATAGGAACGATGATTTGTTCGACAAAACCGCCACCAAACATAGCTAAAAGGCCGTTGACGCGAATGAGGGAAAGAATGCTTTCAAGTATTTGATCCATGGATTGATTATACAAATAATTTCATAAAAACCGCAGATGAGAAATTTGATATAGATTTTATGTTTGTGGGGAGGGTGGCGGAATTGATAAAGTAGTCAAATGGCAGAAATAATTAAACAAATACCCAATTTTAAGATTTTAGATAGTGAAGAATTATTAAAACAACAGTTACTAAAAATTGAAGTGGCAGGGAGAACTAGCTACCAGTCAGAAAAAGGGGAAGTGAATATGGAATCGGCGACCAGATTTGCCAGAATGCTGATTCGGAGAGGACACGAGAGTGTGCTGGAACATACCAGTACAACAGTGAAATTTTTGGATAATTCAATTGGAATGATGAGAGAATTGAACCGGCATCGGATTACTTCGGTAACCGAAGAGTCGACAAGGTACGTGGATAATTCAGAGATGCAATTTGTGTTTCCGGATCATAAAAATCAGCTGGAGAGGGTGGATTTGGGAGAGGGGCGGGAGATGACAGTAAGCCAGATGATTGAAGAAGTTGAAATATTTTATCGAGGATTGAGAAATTCCGGTTGGAAGCCGGAGGAAGCAAGATATATTTTACCCCTAGGATTAAATTCAGAGGAAGTTTTTACAGCTAATTGGCGGGAATGGCGACATGTGTTTGCCCTGAGAACAGCCAAACCGGCTCATTTTGAAATTAGGTCAACAATGGTGGAGGTTTTACAAAGGTTTCAAAATTTAATTCCGGGAGTGTTTGATGATTTTGTACCAGCAGGAGTAGATAATAATGGTTATAAGTTTTATGAACAGGTAAAAATTTAATGGCGGAAAGAGGCAAATTTATTGTTTTTGAAGGAATTGGGGGGTGTGGTAAGGGGACACAGTCGGAGAAGTTAAGACAAGTGTTGATGGAGAGAGGTAAAAATGTAATGCTGGCTTGTGAGCATACTCGGGATACACCAACTGGACAGTTGATTGAGGAAATAATTAAAAAAAGAGCCCCGTCGATAGAGGCGGATGCTTTGCAAATGCTATTTGTGGCTGACAGAATTAATCATACCCAAAGAGTTATTTTGCCGGCTTTGGGTGAAGGGGTAACAGTAATTGGGGATCGGTATCGAGGGTCAACCATTGCTTATGCTAGGGAAGAAAAGAGGGATTATTATAATGAGATTCAAAAAAGAGTCACTTTGGCGCCGGACTTGGTGATAATTTTGGATTTGGATCCGGTAGAGGCAGTGAGAAGGGTTAACGGCAGAGGTGACGCAGATATTTTTGATCAGGTAGAAAATTGATAAAAAGTCGGGAAAGCTATGAATGGTATGCTAACAAATCGGGCGATAGTTGTGTTTGGATTGAGGCAGGGGGGAGTGTGGAGGAGGTAAGCCGAAGAGTGTTAAAAGCAGTTGAGGAGATTATTTAAGAATAGGGATGGTGATTAATCTTACGGTTTTGGGGGAGGTCAGGAACAATCCAGTGTTCAAGACAGCGGGCTTCGTAAGTGATGGAGGTACCTGGTTTTTCGATGATAACGGTGGGACTTTTATAACTATCAGGCTGACCGTTTATTAATCTTTGAGTCATGGTGGCGTCGGCACCGCAAAGTCGATGATTACCGTTTAAAGGAAACATACATTTAGCTTCAGCGACAGTAAGATGAGTAGTTAATGGGAGTATTTTTTCTATGGTAGGCGAGAAACTGTCTCCACGATAGTTACGGTTTAGGCCGGAATAGACAACTTGAATACCTGACTGGGTGATATCCCTGATTACTTTGACAACTTCTGGTTTGAAAAATTGAATTTCGTCAAAAGCAATAATGTCGATAGGGAGACGGCGTTTGTTGAGAATATCGTAAATTGTTTCCGGGTGATTGACATCAACAGGGGTGGCTTTATGTTTACCTCCAGCTCGGGAACGGACAATATTTTTGCTGTAGCGATCATCAATATCAGGTTTAAAAAGGAGGACGTAGCGACCGGTGGCTTCAGCGGCAGAGATTTCGTGCAACATTAGTAGAGTTTTTTGGGCAAACATTGGTCCGACATAGCCGGTAATTGATTCACGAGTTTTGGACACTAGCAGAAGTATATTTTATTTAAGAAAATAAAAAATCCCATAGTTAAAAGTAAATGAAATATATTCGGAGATTATTAGTTAATTGTCTTGGAAAAAGAGAGGTTGAATATTATAAAATGGGCTATGGATAAAATTTTTGAATTGATCGAAAAAGAAGAAGAGAGACAAATAGAACAGATTCAACTGATACCGAGTGAGAATTTTATTTCGGATGAGGTAAAAAAAGCTTTAGGGAGTGGCTTGAGTAATAAATATGCTGAAGGTTATCCGGGAAAAAGATATTATCAGGGGAATAAAATTATTGATGAAATTGAGAATTTGGCGATTGAAAGAGGTAAAAAATTATTTAGGTTGGAGCATATAAATGTTCAGCCATATTCGGGAAGTCCGGCAAATATGGCAGTACTAATGGCATTAGTGGAACCGGGGGAAAAAATTTGCGGGATGAAATTATCGGCCGGAGGACATTTGACTCATGGGCATCCAAAAATTACTTTTTCCGGAAAATATTTTGAAAGCTGTCAGTACGACGTGGATGAGCAGGGGAGGATTGACTATGACAAACTAGAACAGTTTGTGGATCAAAATAGACCAAAGTTGATATTTGCCGGGACGACAGCTTATCCTTTTATAATTGATTGGGAAAAATTTGGCAAGATTGCTGATAAAGTTGGGGCGTGGCTAGTAGCGGATATTTCCCATATTGCCGGATTGATTGTGGGTGAAGTGCATCCCAGTCCGGTGCCTTATGTTCATGTAATAACTTCAACGACACACAAAACTTTGAGAGGTCCAAGAGGGGCTTTTATTGGAGTGACTAAAAAAGGGGTATCCTTCGCTAAAAGCTACGGAATACTGGATTTAGCTAAAAAAATTGACCGGGCGGTGTTTCCGGGAATACAAGGTGGGCCGCACATGAATACAATTGCGGCGATGGCAGTGGCTTTTGCCGAGGCGGATACACCGGAATTTAGAAATTATGCAGAGCAGATTATAAAAAATGCGAAGGCTTTGAAGAGAGGGATTGAAATCACGGGGAACGGTCGCGACAGTTCCGTACTAAGAATTTTTGGAACAGAAAATCATTTAATGGTGATAGATTGCTCCGATGCTAACGATCGGAGCGCCTTTGGCGTGGGGCGCGGGAAGGAAGTGGCGGAAAAATTGGAAAGTGAAGGAATAATTGTGAATGCAAACACGATTCCTCATGACAAGGCCGGGCCTTTTAAGCCGTCGGGAATCAGAATTGGGACGCCAGCAATGACAACGAGGGGATGGAAAGAGGAGGAATTTGAGGAAGTGGGAAAGAGGATTGCGAGAGTGATTTGGGGGAGAATAATAGAGGCATGGTAGACAACAGTCGCGACTGTTGTGTACAGTAATAAATTGTAATAAATGATACAATTTATTAATGATTCGGGAAAGGAAGTTGAATCGGTTGCCAGGGTATGATTATTCGAATAGTGGGTGTTATTTTGTAACAATTTGTACAAAAAATAAAGGTGAAGTGTTGGGTAAAGTGGAAAATGGAGAGGTGATTTTAAATAGTTTAGGGAAGGTGGTTAAAAATCAATGGTTGTGGTTGATGGATAGATATAAATATTTAAAATATGATGAGTGGATAATTATGCCGGATCATGTGCATGGGATTATGAAAATTGAAAATGATTATAAGGGAGATGAAGGGAACGGTCGCGAGGAAGAAGAAGGGAACGGTCGCGAGGAAGAAGAAGGGAACGGTCGCGACCGTTCCGTACAAAATGATGAAAATATTGCAATCCGTTCCGTACAGAATAAAAATAAAATTAAATCAATTTCGGAATTGATTGGGGCATTTAAAACAACATCATCAAAGATGATTCATAATTTAGGGTATTTGGATTTTAGATGGCATAAATCATTTTATGATGAAATTATTCGGGATGAAGTTGCCTTGAAAAATATTAGAAAATATATTATCGAGAATCCGAGGAAGTCAGGGAATGGTCGCGACCATTCCGTGCAAAATATATCCAAATAATAGTGCCGATTAATAAGCCAAGGCCGAGGAATTGGAGAATTTGAGGCCAGAAAATAATATAAATATTTGAAGGGAACAGTCGCGACTGTTCCGTACTATCATTTGGAATTTCCCAGCCATTGGCCCAGTTGTTGGTGAGGGTATGATTTTTTAGAAAATGGATTTTTTTGTCAGAATAATAAAAAGCCAGCCAGCCCCGGTCAAAAGATTGAGGTAGAACGAGATGTTGATTGTCAGTGGATTGAGTAATGTTTATTTTGTAATAGAAAATACGATTTTGGAAATCAAGATAGGTACGAACGGGTTTGGCAATATTTGAAGGTAAGTTGTTTTGTCGAAGCAGGGAAAAATAAGGGAAAGGATAAAGAGAGACGGATTTGACATCGTTTAGGGTTTCTTTGGAATTAACCGATTTGTTGTTGAAAATAAAGTTGATACCAGAATCAAAGTCATCTCCTTGGCGGGCAGGAAGAACAAACCAGGAAGTTTGCCAGTCTTGATTATTGGGAAGAATGGTGAGGGCGTATTTGTTTTGGACATTTTCAGAGACGATACTAACCTCCAGAGGTAGACCGGAAATGTGGCGGTGATCAATTTTGGCTAAATATGATCGGGAAAGTGAGGCAGAAGGAAAATTAAGGACGAAAAGATGTTGCTGGCCCTGGCTTTGGAGACGATAGTATTGGCTGTCATTTTCAGAAATTACGGTTTGATAAGGAGATTGAATAGTCGAATAATTAATTTGATGGTTTATGGAGTCGTTTTTGGGAATCAGAAAGGTATAATTATTCGCGGTAATTTGGAGATCGTTTTCCAAAGTTACTACCTCGAAATTATGTTCACTTTGGAGGCGATTGGTAAAAAGGGAAGTGAAAGGGAAAGAATATTGGGAGTTTTGATTGTTTAGATAATCGCCGAATTGATCAAAAGCAGGGTCGTGATAGGCAAAAGAAAAGGGCTTAATGGTGACAGGAGAGGTAATGACAAACGGAGCAGTGGGATTTTGATAACGGTAAACGGAAATATGGTCAAATTGGTTGGCTAAAGATAGACCGGGAGTGGTCTCTAAAAGTTGTTGGGTCGAAAGGGCATTTTTGGAAAATATTTTGTCGTCGGGAAAATAAATGCTTTGGTCAAAGATAATATATTCGACTTGATATTTGTCGAGAATATTTATAAGCAAATCTGAATCTTTTTGTTGAATGGCGGTCGAAAGTTGCCAGTAGTATTGTTCGTTTTTTAGGTTCCAGGCGTCGAAAGCCCGATCAAGAATTGGTTGGGGGAGGAGGTACCAAAGAAAACCAGAGCCGGTGTAACCCCAGCGATAATTAGTCCAACCCCAAAACGAGCCTTGGGGTAAATTCATAATTCGGGCGGAGGGGGATTGATTTTGGAAATAGGTTTGAAGCTGGAAATAGGCAGCGGGAATCGATTGCCTCATTTTTGGGGAAATGAAATTGCCTTTAAAGGCGGGGAAGCTAAAAATAAATAGAAGACCGATAAAAAATAGGCTGGGTAAAATTTGGACCCGGCGGGAATATTTGAGTGAGGCGAGAAGTCGGGAAAGAGACTGGAGGCCGAAAGCGGCCAAAAGAGAAAAACTAAAAGTGGCGGGAACTAAAAATTTAGTCCAGGGAGAGCGGAAAATTTGGTTAACGAGAGGAAATTGGCGAAGAATTTGATTTAGATAAGAAAAAGGCGGCAGGGCGGAAAGAAGGGTGGTGGCGGAAAGTAAAAAGAGAAGGAGAAGAGAGAGGTGTTGAAAATGGCGGATTTTTGTTAAAAGAGAGATGAGGCCGATGATGACAAAAAAAGCGAGGAGGTAGCCGGGAATTAGAAAATATTGATTGCTGAAATGGGCAATCCAGGGTGACATAAGCTGGCCGGAATTGTCGGGAAAATCGTAATAATAGCCACGGAGGAGGAGGAAGTCGGACAGATTGCCTCGGGCCTGGTTTCGGGCAAAAGTGTCGTCATTGCTCATGAAATTGCCGATGCCGTTGACTGGGTTTTGGAGATTGCCGGAGAGGAAATAGATTTGAGGTAAAAGCCAAAAAGAATTGATTAAAAAAATTATTAAAAATATTTTTATATAGATCTGGAGGGGCAGGTCGCGACCTGCCCGTACGAGTTTATTGCCTGCCCGTACGAGTTTATTGCCTGCCCGTGCCACAGAAATAAAATGGGCAAATAAGATTAAAAATAGGCATATTAAATAAACAATAAAAAGGGTTTGGACGTAGAAGGAGGGGATGGCGAGAATGTTCCAAAGAATGAGTTTTTTTAATTGAAGGGAACGATCGCGACGAAGGGAACAGTCGCGACTGTTCCATACTGATAAATAATTCCAAAGAGAAAAAATTAGCCAGGGGAAAAATCCCCAAAAAGCAGAAAAGGTTTCCAAAGGGTTCCAGAAATATTGAATGGTGCCGAAGTTGAGTAAGTAAAAAAGGGAGCCGGCGAGAGGAAAAAGTCGCGAAGAAGGGGACGGTCCCGACCGTCCCATACGCCGTAGGCCAAAATAGATGCCAAAAGTACCCAGAAAGAGCATGGCAAAATGCCAAAGATAACGGATGAGACTTAGAGGAAGGATTAAGGTGAAGGGGAGGAGGATGAGTTGGCGAATCAGATCAGTAGCGTGGGCCATACCGCCAACCAAGCCAAGACCCTGATATTCCTGCCAGACGGCCAGAAAAGAGCGCTTGAGGTTGAGCCAGATATTTAGTTCTGGCATGAGATTGTCCCAGCCGGTAAGGAAAGTGCCTGGGGTGTAGTTTTGAAAGCAAAGTAGGGTGAGGACGAGACAGAGGAAAAAGAGGGCAATTTTATTGGACACTATGTTAGTTTACACAAAAAATCCCCGGTAGGGGATTTTTAAGTACGGATTACTACCGATGCGTCGGATCCGAACCTGTCAAGTGTTAGAATTATATCGGAAAGATACGGATTTGTCAATAGTAATAATCAGCCTATATGTAGGAAAAATCTGGTGTGGACCTGACGGGAGTTGAACCCGCAATCCAAACTTGACAGGCTCAGACCTACACCGGTAGCAGGCCCACACGCAAGATTATTATACTAAAATTGTAATAAATATTATATTTTTAAACTGGTGAGAGCATTGATTTGAGATTGACTGTGGTTGATATTGACCCCACGAAGGAAATACCAAAGGGAGTNNGGAGCAGAGAAATGACCACAATTTGGCATAAATTTAAAAGAATGGCAAAAAGGGAGGGCTGGTGACCATTACGAATGGCGGTGAGACGGGATTGAAGGGTAAGAAAAAAAGTTTTTTTAGGATTGAGATGAGATAGTGAGTCGGGTAATTGACGATAGAAATATAGATTTTGGGGTAAATTAGCAAATTGGCCGAATTGAATTAGGTTGAAATAAAGGTCAACTTCTTCGGCGCTGG
>DFZG01000029.1 GCA_002382075.1 Candidatus Shapirobacteria bacterium UBA4062 | reverse complement strand
TTTACTCCAACCCCCGCAACGCCGCTTCCGGCATTTCTCAGCGTCTTGATGGAAAATATTCCCAATATTGTTCTTTGTACGCCACCGATATATTTTTTAGTACGGATAAGTCGCGACTTTTCCATACCGAAATCGATAAAATCTCCTTCTTAAAATCACTCGGGTTAACCCCGGTTGAAACCCACCTCTGTCAAGATTTCCCCCAAATTGAAAAAATATACCAAGATTTCCTTAATCACAAAAGAGATTCCTATCCCTACGAAATCGACGGTTTAGTCGTCAAAATAAACAATTTATCCATTACTCAAAAATTGGGTTATCAAAATCAGCGCCCTAAATTTCAAGTCGCCTACAAATTTCCCGCCGACACCAATCAAACACAAATCTTAGCCATCGATTGGCAAACCGGCCCCATGGGCCTAATCACTCCTGTAGCCCAAATCCAGCCCATAAAAATTTCCGGGGCCATGATCACCTTTGCCTCACTGGCCAATTACGACCTCATCCGCCAAAAAAACATCAATCTTCACGACATTGTCGAGGTTAGTCGTCGGGGCGACGTTATTCCCTACATCGAAAAAGTTATCACCAAAGTTACCCCCGGACACTTAAATCCTCCTACTCATTGCTCCGAGTGTCATTCAAGAGTAATTATCGACAACAAATATATCCACTGTCCCAACAAAAATTGCCCAGCCCAAATATTAGGCACTCTCCGTCTTTTTTGTGCCAATCTAAATATTCTAGGTATTTCCCAAAAAACCATCCAAAAACTAGTCGAAGCCAAACTAGTTACTCTTCCTGGTGATTTTTATCGCCTCACCCCCAAAGAATTTATAAATATCGGCGGTCTTGGCCTAAAATCCGGCACCAATATTGTCAACCAAATCCAAGCCAAGAAAAATCTGACTCTACTTGAGGTTTTTCACGCCGCTGCCATTCCCAACTTTTCCCATAAAAGAATCAAACAGGTAATTGAGGCTGGTTATAACACTCCTCAACAAATCTTTGATCTAAACATTTCCCAACTCACCGCTATTGCCGGATTCAAAGAAACCTTGGCCCAAAAAATTATCACCGGTCTAGCTCTCCGTCGCCCCATCATCGATTCGATTCTCAAAAACGTCACTCTCAAAAAACCGAATAACAATTCCCAAAAACTAGCCAGACTCAGCTTTTGTATCACCGGCACCCTCTCCTCTCCCCGAAAAGAATTTGAAAAGCTTATCGAAGACAATGGTGGCAAACTCAATTCTGCCGTTTCTCAAAACACTTCCTATCTCATCACCAACCAGCCCGACAAAGGCGGCGCCAAACTTAAATTAGCCAAAAAACTAAACATCCCTGTTATTTCTGAATTAGATTTTGCCCATATTTTAGGCTCACTCTAAAATTCAGCTTTAACCTATTAGCAATCTCATAAATCGACTGCTAATTACTAACTCAAAAATTTATTAGCCTATCTTTAGGGATAAAATATCTATCAATTTATATAAAACTAATATTTTAGGTATCACAATTTCTCTATTTTTTACTCTATAATATCTCTATATGAAACTAATCTTTGCTCTGGGAAATGCTGGTAAAAAATACCAAAACACCCGACATAATCTAGGCCAACTTATACTTCTGTCTTTTTGTCAAAAAAATAATATCAACCTCAAGGAGAAAGCTAGTTTTGGCAGTCGGGTAGGGGAGTCGAACAAAAATTTTTTTGCCCATTCTTTGGGTTTTATGAATAATTCCGGTGTTCCCTTATCCAAAATTGCCAGCTACTATAAAATTTCCCCCGAAAATATTTTAGTCATCCACGACGACCTTGATCTAGGGATGGGGGAGTATCGCCTCCAATTTGACCGTTCACCCGCCGGCCACAACGGCATCAAATCTATCGTTGAACAGCTAGGTACTCAAGCTTTTCATCGCCTCCGCCTGGGTATTGATCACCCTCGCAATACCAACACTCCCCAAATTCCAGCCGAAGACTATGTTCTTCTCCCTTTCTCTACCTCCCAAAAAGTGATTATTAACCAAACTATTGATAAAATACACCAAGAAATTTCTGATTTTTTAAACTCTGGGCTTTAGAGTTTAGAATTTTCTATCAAGGGCTCGTAGTTAAACGGTATAACACGTCATTCGCATTGACGCATTGGGGGTTCAATTCCCCCCGAGTCCACAAATTATTCGCACCTGCCCGCAAAAGCTGTCGCTTTAGCGACTGCAGGCGGGTTGCTAAGAGAGCGGTTCAAGTCCGCTATGGTCCACGAACAATAGTAAACACTTTTCCTTTATAATTAGTCTGTGACCACAGACAGAAAAAAACCGGCTTCATCTATATTATCCCTTCTCGATAAATATCAGGACACCATATCAGCTCGTCAAAAATATGTCAAAAACGAATTTCAATCCTACGGCCTTGATTTGGCCAAAGAATTGGGTGATTGGGAAAATCGTTCTCTTTATCTCCGTTTGGCCAAAAATACCCCCCGTCCCATTTTGGAAAAAGCCCGACTTTTTGTCAAAGACCAGCTACCCGGCACCATCAAAACTCCCTACAAACTCTTTATGTGGAAATTAAAACAAATAAAGCTTGAAGAAGCCGCCAAAAAAGGGTAAAATTTACCGCTATGCTAAAAACTCTCAAAAATAAAAAAACACTAATTATTATTGCCATCCTAGTCATCCTTTTTGGTTTCTTTTTTTATCGATCCCAAAAAAACGCCAATGGTCAGGACATTCCTAAATTTGAGCCCGAAAAAGACGAAGTTGTTTCTCCAAAAGTTATGGATCTTGACGAAACCATCACTTTAGCCGGCAAAATTGATGCCGTTTCCAAAGCCGATGTTCGTTTCCAAACCTCCGGCCGATTAGCCTGGGTTGGCGTCAAAGTCGGCGACTCAGTCCACAAATGGCAATCCCTAGCATCGCTCGATAAAATCGAACTCAGAAAATCACTCGAAAAACAGTTTAACGACTACAAAAGCCAGTTAGATACTTTTCAAGATGTCCAAGACACTTATAAAACCGAAAAAGAAAACTTCACCCTCACCGACGAAATGCAAAGAATCCTTAATCGTTCCCAAAACGGACTCAATAATTCAGTTATTGCCTACGAACTGGCCGATTTAGCTGTCAAATATGCCACTATCTGGTCACCTATCAATGGCATCGTTGTTGGTGTCGACCAGCCCAACGCTGGCATCAACATCACTCCCGCTTCAGCTTCCTTTTTAATAATTGATCCCAATTCGATTTATTTTAAATCCGAAATCGACGAAGAAGATGTCAGTCGTATCTATCTTGGTCAAAAAACCCAAATCACCATCGATACTTTCCCCGACAATACTTTTGAATCAGAAATCAGCTATATCAGCTTTTCTCCAGTTGTTGGTCAAGCCTCAACTGTCTACGAGGTCCGTTTTAAACTGGACATCGACAATCAAGATTTAAAATATCGCCTCGGCATGAACGGTGACGCTGCAATCTTAATTTCTCAAGCCCCCAAAGCCATAGTTTTACCCATTGAAGCCGTCAATCAGGATTCTGATGGTAAATATTATGTCTATACACTTAATTCACAGGACCAAGTTGAAATAAAAAATATCACCACTGGCATCGAAACCGACAACAATATTCAAATTATCTCAGGTATAAGTGAAAATGAAAAAATCCTCATCAAACAATAAATCACCTCGGGTAGTTCTTAATCTAAAAAACATAGTTAAAACCTATGTTTCCGGCAATACTTCTTTCAACGCCCTTGATGATGTTGATGTTCAAATAAAAGAAGGGGAGTTTGTTTCTATTACCGGACCTTCCGGTTCGGGTAAATCAACTCTAATGCACATTATTGGCCTTCTAGATCTTCCCACCTCAGGCCAAGTAATTCTTGAAGATCGGGACATCTCCCGTCTCAAAGAGCACGAACTGGCTCAAATCCGCAACGTCACTCTTGGTTTTGTTTTTCAACAATTTAATCTTCTTCCTAAAACTTCCGCCTTAGAAAATGTTCTTCTACCCTTACTTTACTCCGATATCGACAAAACACTCCATAAACAAAAGGGGATAGATATGCTTACCAAAGTCGGTCTTTTAGATAAACTAAAAAACACCCCAGCCCAGCTTTCCGGCGGCCAACAACAACGCGTCGCCATCGCCCGTGCCCTAATTAATAATCCCAAAATCATTCTCGCCGACGAACCCACCGGCAACCTTGATTCCCGCTCCGGCAAAGAAGTTATGAAATTTTTTCACTATCTTCACGAAAAAGAAGGCCGAACCATCGTCTTAGTTACTCACGATATGGAGCTAGCCAATCAAGCCAAGCGCAAGATAGTTATCCGTGACGGTAAAATTTATTCCCAATAATATGAAAATCAAACCATCACTTTCCGATCTTCTCAATTCATCTTTCCGCTCTATTCTAAAAAACAAAGGCCGAACACTATTAACTTCTCTGGGTATCATTATCGGTGTTAGCTCCGTAATTTTACTCACCTCCATTGGTAACGGTCTCAAAAGTTATGTCTCCGATCAATTCGAAACTCTGGGCGCCAACACTATCTTTGTTTCCCCAGGCATGATTTTTAGTGAGGGTGGGAGATTCAATCAGGGTGCTGAACAATTCTTGTCTCTTTCTTTTGACAAAAAAGACATTTCTAATCTTTCCCGTAATTTCCGTTCCGACACTATTATTCCCCTTAGTCAAACATCCGCCGAAGTCAAAGCTCTAAACAAAACCCTAAGATCCATCAGTATTATTGGCACCACCGACGATTATGGCCAAGAAGGCAATGCTACCCCTGATCCAAAAAATGGCCGTTGGTTTTCCGCTGAGGAAAGCGCCAAGGGCAGCAAAGTGGCAATTCTAGGCTCAAATGTCGCCACCGATCTTTTTGGCAATGTTAACCCGCTTGGTCGAAAAATTATAATCAAAGGCAAAACTCTCAAAGTAATTGGTATTGCAAATCAACAAGGAAGTTCTTTTGGCGGTCAGCCAGTTGACGATTATATTTATGTACCATTGGACATTGTTCATTCTCTTTCCGGCAACGAAGACATCAATAGTATCCAAATCAAAACTCCCTCCAAGGACGAAGTCCCCCAACGAAAACTAGAAATAGAAGAAGTACTTTTGGACCGCTACGAAAAAGACACTTTTACTGTTTTTGACTCTTCCCAGCTTTTATCTTCCATCAACAACATTATTAGTGTTTTAACTGTTGCTCTCACTGGCATCGCCGCTATTTCCCTAATTGTTGGTGGTATTGGTATCATGAATATCATGTTGGTCACTGTCTCAGAAAGAACCCGCGAAATTGGTTTAAGAAAAGCCATTGGTGCCTACCCCCGAGCGATTTTAGTTCAATTCCTTATTGAAGCCACCATTTTATCCGGTATCGGCGGCATTATTGGTATCCTTTTGGGTACTCTTGGCAGTCTTGCCATTAATAACTTTTTTCCCACCAATGTCACCCTACAATCAGTCATTCTTGCTTTTGGTGTTTCCGCTATTGTCGGCATAGTCTTTGGTGTCGCCCCCGCCCGAAAAGCCAGTAAACTCTCTCCCATCGAAGCCCTTCGCTACGAGTAAATTTTCCCAATTTGCTATTATTATTTAGTGAAGCAAGAACTAAGGCAACATCTTTTACCGGTATTCATCATTTTTATTATTATTTCTGCAGTTTGGATAATCCGCCAAGTTTCAGTTTTTCAATTTATTTATCTTTTTTCCGGTCTTGTCTGGGGCGCCTTTATCCTCGATCTTGATCATTTAATCTATTGGTTTTACCTAAAACCAAATTTAGAAGAGTCCCGTTTGGCCCAATTTGCCTTCAAAAATCGCGATTTTAATTCTCTGATTAAACTTTTAGAATCCACTCACAAAACCCACACCAGCCTAATTTTTCATCATTATTTTTTCCAAATTATCCTCGCTCTCATTTCCATATTTGTCTTCACCAGTAGCAGCAGCGTTTTCGCTAAATCTTTTCTTTTAGCCATAAATATTCACCTGCTTGTCGACCAAATTTATGACTACCGTCATCAACCTAAACATCTTCAAAAATGGCTTTTTGCCCGGGAACCCCATCAATTAAGTCTAAAATATTTACCCCACTACTTAACTGTCTTTATCATCTTGACACTCGCCTTCGTTTTGCTTTTAATTAACCAGAGATGACCCAAAACGATCCCGTCTTCAATTCCGTCAAACAAAATATCTCCCCCCCACAAGTTGCCCTTGTAAAGGACATCCAAACTATTTTGGAAAATCTAAACCAAAACCACATTTCCGATTATTCTTTTTTAGTTGCCCCCGCCGCTAAAGCCTACGAAGGTTACCTCAAAGACTTTTTCCTTAAAATTGGCATTATAGACCAATATAATTACGAATCTGACCGTTTTCGGGTTGGTAAAACCCTCAACCCCTCTCTTCGCTACAAACGCTATTCTATTTTTCAAAAACTGGCCGATATCCACCAAAACGGTGAAGCTCTGGCCGAACTATTGTGGGATGCCTGGAAATATGGACGAAATGAAATTCTACACTACTTTCCAAATAATTTAAAAAATCTAACCCGTGCCGAAGCCGAAGAAAGAATTCAGTTAATTTTTAAAGCTATTATCAAATCATCCGAATTTTTAAAAGCCAACCACAAAACCAGTTCATAAATCTGCTATAATTTTCTGGTTGTCATTTTTTTATATATGTCTACAAAAAAAGTTGTCGTCAATCAGGATACCTGTATCGGCTGTAACACCTGTACTTTAATTGATCCCGACACATTTGAACTCAACCAAACTACTTTCAAGGCTCAAGTTAAAAAACAGCCCGAAACTATCGGTCAGGCCACTCAATCAGCCGTCGATTGTTGCCCTGTAGGCGCCATTTCCATTGTCGATGAATAATTGTTAATATAATTAAATATGATCAAAAAAACTCCAAAATACCTAAAAATCCCCACCCAAGCTGTTATTTTTTTCAGTCTTCTTCTTTTAGTCACTTCATTTTTTGCCGGCGCTTATTGGCTAAACAATTCCTCTGGCTTATTATCAGCTGATTCCAAAAATGTCCCCGTCTTTGCTGCCGAAAAAAATGAAAAACCCCAACTTGATTTCTATGTCATGAGTTTTTGCCCTTATGGTAACCAAATCGAAGACGTCATTGCTCCTGTCGCCAAACTTCTCGGCGACAAAGCCATCTTTCAACCCCGCTACATNNCTTTACGTTCAAAACAATTATTTTCCCTCCGAAAGTGAATGTCAAAAAACTATCCAAGCTAATTTAACTGCTTGTCAGGACGAAAAAGCTTACATTAAATCCAGTAACGGCAGTTATTACGCTTCACTTCACGGCCGACAGGAAGCTAACCAAAATATTCGAGAAATTTGTGCCTGGAACCAAGTCGAAGACAAAAATACTTGGTGGGACTTTATTTCCTTGATCAACACCAACTGTACTGATCAAAATGCCGACAACTGTTGGCAAGATCAAGCCCAACAAGCTGGTTTAGACACCAATAAAATTACCGAATGTTTTAATAAAGAAGCTGTCGATTTAATTGAAAAAGAAATCGCTTTTACCACCGAAAACCAAGTCCAGGGTTCACCAACAGTTTTCGTAAACGGTGTCAGTTTCCCCCCAGAAACTGCTTACACTCAAGACGGCAAAGGTCAACTTAAGGTCGGCTCAAAAGTAATCGATCAAGCCGATTTCCGCACTCCTAATGTTCTTAAAGAGTCGGTTTGTGCCTCATTCAAAAAATCTCCCAAAGAATGTAAAACCATTCTTGAGGCCACTTCGCAAACTGCACCCGCCGCTGGTGGTTGTTAAAACCTCATGAAATTAAATTCCCATCAATTACGCCAAAGCAGGGTAGGGGAGTCACAGAAAAAACAACAGTCTCTAACTCGAAACCCCCTGGTTTTAGTATTAGACAATGTTTTGGACACCTACAATATTGGATCTTTTTTTAGACTAGCCGACGCTTTTGGAGTTCAAAAAATATATCTTTGCGGACCATGTGTCACTCCACCAAATATCAAGATTCACCGCGCCTCTATCGGCACCTGGAAGTGGATTCCCTGGCAGCATTACCCCCATACAAAAGATTGTTTAATCGACCTTAAAAAGCAGGGTTATCAGCTAATTGCCAGTGAACAAACAAAAAACAGTCAACATTATCGAAAAATAAAATACAATTCCCCCTTGGCTCTTATTGCCGGCTCCGAAGTTAACGGAATATCTCCTGACATTCTCAAAATGGTTGATAAAATCGCCGAAATACCCATGTACGGCGTTAATATTTCCCTAAATGTTCTGGTTGCCACCTCAATTATCGGCTCCGAAATTCTCCATCAACTTACTTCTAAAAAATAAGCCATATTTTGCCTATTTAACCGCCATTTTTATATCAATATTTAGCCGCGTTTACGGCTAAAAGTGTATACATATTTACCCTATCTTTCCGTATAATTTGCTTATTGTAAAGCTAATTATATTTGTTACAATTAATTTAACTCAATAATTCGGTGTTTTCTTTATTTTATCTTACTTGTCTACCCCGCAACGGCAGGGTCAAGGGAGAAGCCCCGAAGGGGAGAGAGATTGAATTTTATGTCTGACACCAATAACTATACTTCAAAAGAAATCATCGTCTTGGAAGGACTTGAACCTGTCCGTAAACGTCCGGCCATGTACATCGGTTCCACCGATGTTACCGGACTTCATCATTGTCTAACCGAGATAATTGATAACTCTATTGACGAAGCTTTAGCCGGTTTTGCTAAAAATGTTTGGGTCATCATTCATCCTGATAATTCGGCCACTGTTGCTGACGATGGTCGGGGAATTCCCATCGACATCATGCCCAAATACAAAAAACCCGCCTTAGAAGTTATTATGACCACTCTCCATTCAGGCGGAAAATTCGAAGGCGAAGCTTACAAAGTCTCTGGTGGTCTTCATGGTGTTGGTGCTGCCTGTGTCAACGCTCTTTCTACTCTCTTCCGCGTCGAAGTCAGACGTGATGAAAAAGTTTATATGATGGAATTTAGCCAAGGTAAGGTAAAAACCAAACTAACCTCAGTACCCAAACCTCTTATAGAATCTGTCGGCAAACTTATTCCCCAAACCATCAGTGGTACCACTACTACTTTTTTTCCTGACCCGGTAATTTTTAAAGAAACTACTGAGTTTGACAGCAAAATTATTATTAAATCACTCAAAGATAGGGCCTATCTTACCAGTAAAATTTATTTCCACTTCTACGATGAGCGCCAACAAACCGAACATCATTTCTACTTCGAAGGGGGGATTATGTCTCTCATTCGGGAAATCAATAAAAATAAAAATCCCATCCACGAAGCCATTTACCTCCATGGCCAAGAAGACAGCGTTGATGCCGAAATTGCCATTCAATATAATGACACATTCCAAGAAATTACCCCATCCTTCGTCAATATCATTAATACTCATGAAGGAGGTAGTCATCTGTCCGGTTTCAAAACCGCCCTTACCAAGGTCATTAAAGACTACGCCGCCAAAAAAGAACTTCTCAAATCCAAAGACGATGTCATTACCGGCGAAGACGTTCGCGAGGGCTTATCTGCCGTAATTTCCATAAAAATGCCCAGCAAAGATCTCCAATTTGAAGGCCAAACCAAAGGTAAGTTGGGCAATTCCGAAGTTCAACCAATAGTCTCCAAAATTGTCAAAGCCGAATTGGAAATGTTTTTTGAGGAACATCCCGACATTGCTAAAATTATCGTCAGTCGTTCACTTTTGGCCATCCAAATCCGTAAAGCCGCCCGCGCCGCCAAGGACGCTATTATGCGCAAGGGTGTTTTCGAATCCCTGGGTCTTCCTGGAAAATTAGCCGACTGTCAATCAAAAAACCCTGAAGAAAGTGAGATCTACATTGTCGAAGGTGACTCCGCCGGCGGTAGTGCCAAGCAAGGTCGTGACCGTAAATTTCAAGCCATATTGCCTCTCTGGGGAAAAGCCCTCAATACTGAGACCATGCGTATCGACAAAATTGTCTCATCTGACAAACTTAAAGATCTAATTATCGCCCTAGGTACTGGTATTGGTGAAACTTTTAATCCAGAAAAACTCAGATATCACCGCATCATTTTGATGTCCGACGCCGACGTTGATGGCGCCCACATCTCCACCCTTCTACTTACCTTCCTTTTCCGCCACTTGCCCTATACTATCGAAAACGGTTACGTCTATCTCAGTATGCCCCCACTTTTCAAAATAAAACAAAATAAAATTGTTAAATACGCCTACACTGACGAAGAAAAAGAAGAGTACTTAAAAACTATTGATCAAACCAAACCGGTTGAAGTTCAACGCTACAAGGGCTTAGGAGAAATGGATCCGGAGCAACTTTGGGAAACTACTATGAATCCCGAAACCCGAATTCTTAAACAAATTACCATTGAAGATGCCCAGA
Organism: Candidatus Shapirobacteria bacterium UBA4062; assembly: GCA_002382075.1. Classification (GTDB taxonomy): domain Bacteria; phylum Patescibacteriota; class Microgenomatia; order UBA12405; family UBA12405; genus UBA5615. The sequence goes on along the minus strand of DFZG01000029.1, from coordinate 3,853 downwards.
AGGCTGACGAAATTTTCCGAATCCTCATGGGCGACGATGTCCCACCTCGTAAAAAATTTATCCAAACACACGCTCATTTAGCTAATTTAGATATCTAACTTAACACTCCTATGAACGACACTCCCAAGAAACCTCAAATAGTCCATCACGCTACCAATAATGTCGGCCGAATTATGTCTGTCGATATTGTTTCCGAAATGGAAAAGTCCTATTTAGATTACGCCATGTCTGTCATCGTTCAAAGGGCACTTCCTGACGTTCGCGACGGCCTAAAACCGGTTCACCGCCGAATTATTTATGCCGTCAACAAACTTGGACTGACTCCCAACGGTCGCAATGTCAAATCTGCCGCCGTTGTTGGTGACGTTCTCAAGTCTTACCACCCTCACGGCGACATGTCTGTCTACATGGCCATGGTCCGCATGGCTCAGGAATTTTCCCTACGTTACCCCCTAATTCGTGGTCAAGGTAATTTTGGAAGTATCGACGGAGATCCACCAGCCGCCATGAGGTACACCGAAGTCCGCATGTCCCGCCTAACTCCGGAAATGGTTACTGACATCGACAAAGAAACTGTTGATATGATGGACAACTATGATGGTTCCACCAAAGAACCAACCGTCCTCCCGGCTCGCGTTCCTGCTCTACTCTTAAACGGTGCCGACGGCATCGCTGTTGGCATGGCTACCCGCATTCCTCCTCACAATCTTGGCGAACTTTGCCAAGCGCTTGATGTTATTTTAGATCAATCAAAGCTCGAAAAAGTCGATGACGAAGTTGATTTTAAGCCGCTCATTAAAGCCACTACCACTCAAGACAAAGTTTTAGAACCCGTCTATCTTTTAGAAAATCAAAAATATAATTTAGAAACCTCTGCTACTGTTGATCAATTAATCGAGCATGTCAAAGGTCCAGATTTTCCCACTGCCGCTGAAATATACGGACGCACCGGCATTATCGAAATGTACCAAACAGGTCGTGGTAAATTTGTCATTCGGGGAAAAGCGGTCATTGAAGAAACCAAATCCGGCAAAATCAGAATTATTATTTCTCAACTACCTTATCAGGTAAACAAAGCCGATTTAGTCAAAAAAATTGCCGATTTAGTCAAAGATAAAAAAATTATCGGTATTTCCGATTTACGCGATGAATCCGACCGAAACGGTATCCGGGTCGTTGTTGAAATCAAAAAGAATGGCAAACCAAAAGCTGTCCTAAATAAGCTTTATAAATATACTTCTTTGCAAACTTCTTATTCTGCCAATATGTTGGCCTTAGTTAATGGTGTGCCTCAAACCCTCAATCTGCGTCAAATGCTTTTACTCTTCCTCCGTCATCGGGAAGCTATTGTCCGCCGCCGCTCAATTTTTGAACTAAAATCCGCCTTCCTTAGAGCCCACATTCTCGAAGGTCTCAAAAAAGCTCTCGACATCATTGACCAAATCATCAAAACCATTCGCTCTTCCAAAAGTACTGACGATGCCCGCGCCAACCTTATTTCCCAATATGGCTTCACCGATCTTCAAGCCAACGCCATTTTAGAAATGCAATTACGCCGTCTGGCCGCCCTAGAAAGAGAAAAACTTAATGCCGAATACGACGAACTCAAAAAACAAATTGACCACCTAACTTCAATTGTTACCCAGGAAAAAGCCATGCTTTCCGTCCTCAAACAAGAAAATAAAGAAATAATGGACAAATACGCCGATTCAAGATTAACCAAAATCTATGTCAAAGGTCTAGATGATTTTTCCGACGAAGACCTTATCCCCAACGAAGCCGCTCTCCTGACCATCACCAAAACCGGCTACATCAAACGTGTCGCCAAAGAAACCTACCGTTCTCAGAAGCGGGGTGGCGTTGGTGTTACCGGTATGTCTACCAAAGAAGAGGATGAAATCAAAAACATGTTCTTTGTCAACACCCACGACGACTTGCTTCTTTTTACCAACAAAGGTCGGGTTTTTAAAACTAAAGTATGGGATATTCCCGAAAGTACCAGGCAATCAAAAGGTCAAGCTGTTGTTAATTTAATCAATATTGTTCAGGGTGAGACTGTTCAGGCGGTTCTCCCTATCTCCAAATCAAATTCCGGAGGTTACATAATTTTGGCCACCATCAAAGGTGTCGTCAAAAAAACCAGTCTGGAAAAATTCAAAAACATCCGACAATCAGGCCTTACCGCTATTAAGCTTGATCCCGACGACCAACTTATCTGGGCCAAATTAACTCACGGTGATGATTTTGTCTTTTTAGTTACCCACAACGGCAAATGCATTCGATTTAGCGAAAAAGATGCCCGTCCGATGGGCCGCCACACCCGTGGTGTCCGGGGTATTCAGCTCAAAGAAAATGATTATCTAGTTGGTATGGACATTTTACCTGCCAATCTTGACCCTAAAAACAAAAAACAGTTCCGTCACCTCTTAGTGGTCACCGAAAAAGGTTTGGGTAAAAGAACCAATGCCTATCTTTATCCCTCCCAAAAACGGGGTGGCATCGGTATCAAAGTCTCAAATATTACCGCTAAAACAGGCCAAATTTCCACTACTCAAGTCGTCTCCGAAAAGGACGATCAGGTAATTTTGATTTCCAAAAAGGCCATCACTATCAGATTACCTCTAAAAAATATTCCCGTACTAGGTCGCAACACCAAAGGTGTTATTTTGATGAGGCTTAAGTCGCTTGACGACAAACTTTCCGCCCTCACCATTCTTCAAAGCATCGATTCAGACACCCCAGAAAAGGCAAAATAATATAGGACAAACAACCTCCAATTTATAAGATAATTACTACAAATTTGAGGTTAAATGCCACATAATTTGTATAACGATTCAACAAAAGGGGAGGGGATTTATCAGAAACTATAGGCTAGCCAAAATATTTTACTCAAATTAGCAGTTAAATCATATGTCTGCTACCATGGTTCAATTTTTAGTTTTTGTCCTAATATACGGATATTTTTCAAAATTTTTGGCCAAAAAACACACTCTCCTATTATTTAACCATTTTTCTCAATACGCTGTCAACTATAGGATTCACCCAAATACAAATTCCTTACCTACTTTTTCTTGTTTCCCGAATGAAATTTTTCATGAACTTCTCGCAATCTGGCGTTAGTAATATGCGTATATATCTGGGTAGTCGCAATATTTTTATGGCCCAACATTTCCTGGACAGATCGGATATCTGCCCCCGACCTAAGTAAATCTGTCGCCATCGAGTGCCTCAGGGTGTGTGGTGTCGCCGCTACCGGTAGTTTGGCATTTCTTACGTATTTTTTCACTATTCTTTGAATTGATCTGGCGGTTAATCTTCTTGATTCATCTGAATCACTCACCTCATCCTTCTTTCCGTTGTAACGAATAAAGAGGGGAGTCATCTTATCAATTCTTTCCCTTAAATACCTTTCCAGAATCTCCGTCACCCTTGTCGATAAAAAAACCACCCTGGCCCTTCCCCCCTTACCTATCACTCCAAATTCACGGTTTTTTAGGTCAATTTGCTCTCTATCCAAGCTTACTAATTCCGATACCCTCAATCCGGTGGAAAACAGTAGCTCCAAAATAACCTTATCCCGTAAACCCTCTTTTGTCGATAAAATCGGCTGATTAAGCAATCTTTCCATCTGATCATTATCTAAAAACTTAAGTGAATGATCTTTTTCTTTGGGCACATCAATCTTTTCTGGTTGCAAAACTTTATAATCGTTTTTAATCAACCACTTCAAAAATGACCTAATAGCAATTACATAATATCCCTGTGTTACCAACTTCATCTCTCCATTAATCCCTTTTTGTCTTGCCAAAAATAATCTAAACCTTCTCACGTTTTCCGAATTTACATCCTCAAC
>DFZG01000062.1 GCA_002382075.1 Candidatus Shapirobacteria bacterium UBA4062 | reverse complement strand
TTTCCAAAAACGGTTCTGATAAAGACAAATCCTACACTCTTCATATCGAAGGAGTTGAAGGCATGGTTCCGTTTCGTGGCCCAGTCAAACAAATTCTTGAATTAATCTCTGCCGGAATTCGCTCCGGATATTCTTACTGTGGCGCCCAAAACACTCAATCACTTTGGACAAAAGCTATCTTTTGTCGGGTTACTTCTCAGGGGCTTCGCGAATCCGCCGCCCACGATGTCATTACTTCACCGCTGTCCAGTTAACTAATTGCCACCATTTTTCCACATATTCCGCTCGGTTGTTTAAATATTGAAGGTAATACGCATGTTCCCACACATCCAGCGCCAAAATTACTTTTTGATCATTTAAAGCCAGTAAATTGTGTTTTTCCAGTTGTCCCACACTTAAATTATTTTCACTATCTTTCCACAAAACCGCCCATCCCGAACCTTCCACCGATATTGCCGCTTGTGAAAATTCTTTTTTGAAAGCTTCAAAATTTCCAAAATTCTTATCTATCAATCCGGCAATTTCGCCTTCTGGCAAATTATTCTCTTGTGGCGCTCTCATAATTTTCCAAAACAAATCGTGCATAATTGCCCCATTATAGTTAAAGCTATAATCACGCATTACTTCTCGAAAATTTATTTCCAATTCACCCTTTCTGGCTTTTTCCAGTTTTTGGGCTACTGCATTTGCTCCGTTAACATAGGCCAAATGATGTTTATCATGATGTAATTCCATTATTTGTCGGCTAATTACCGGTTCCAAAGCTTCATAACCGTAGGGGAGAGGAGAAAGTTGTAGTTGTTTCATAATTTTTATAATATATAACTCCTACTAGTATAGTAGCAGTTAACACTTTCTGTCAAGTCGATTTAAGAGTTATAATACAGATGTGATTATCATTAAAAATGCCAAACAAATCGAAGGAATTAAAAAATCTTCTCTTTTGGCGGCTCAAACTCTCAAGTATCTTTCGGGATTTATAAAACCAGGAGTTACCACCCAAAAATTAAACGACCTAGCTCATCAATATATCCTTGACCATGGCGCCACTCCGGCTCCCCTAAATTACGGCGGCTTTCCCAAAAGTATTTGTACCTCTGTTAACGATGTTGTTTGTCATGGCATTCCATCACCAAAACATATTTTAAAAGAAGGCGATATTATCAATCTGGACATCACCACTATTCTTGACGGCTATTACGGTGATACTTCAGCCACTTTTCCCGTTGGCAAAATCAGTCCGCCCACTGCCAAACTCCTAAAAGTTACCCAAGAATCTCTCTATTTATCTATCAAATCCTTAAAGCCTGGCAAATACCTAAACGATTGTGTCGGCGCTGTTATCGAGCCTTTTGTTCAAAAGCATGGCTATTCTGTTGTTCGTGATTTGGGCGGCCACGGTGTTGGACTTAAGTTTCACGAAGATCCTTTTGTTTTCCATTTTGACACCGGTCGTCGTGATGTTTTACTCAAGTCGGGGATGATTTTTACCATCGAACCGATGATCAATAATTCCCCCAATCATCAAATAAAAATTGATTCTCATGACGGCTGGACAGTCAGTACCCGCGATGGCAGTCTCTCTGCTCAATTCGAACACACTATCCTGATTACTAATTCAGGCGCAAAAATTTTAACCCAATCATGATCCTCCTTGACGGCAAAACAATTTCAGACCAAATTCTTAGCTCGCTCAAACCGATCAATAAATCTTTGCATGTCATTTTAATTGGTGACGACCCCGCCTCACTCAAATATGTTTCTTTAAAAAAACAAAAATGCCAACAAACTGGTGTTGATTTTACCCTGCATCATCTAACTGATGATCAAACTCTTTCAGATCTTATTAATAAGCTCAACCATGATTCTTCGGTTGATGGATTTTTTGTTCAACTTCCCATTAAAAACAAAAAATTCCTAAAATTAATTTCTCCCAGAAAAGATGTTGATGGTTTAAACCCCAACTCCAAATTTACTCCGGCAGTCGTCGTTGGCATTATTAAATTGTTAGAAAACTATAATTTAAGTTTTAACAATCAAAAAGTTGTCATTATAAATGATTCCGAATTGATTGGTCAGCCATTAAAAAAATATTTTTCCCAAGCCGTTTTGTGTAATGATCAGACCAAGGATTTATCAAAAATTACCCAAACTGCCGACCTTTTAATTTCCGCTACCGGGGTTAAAAATTTAGTTACCGCCGACATGGTCAAAGACGGCGCTGTGGTTGTCGATGTGGCCAACGGGGACATTGATTTTGCCAGTGTCGCCCCAAAATGTTCCTACATCACTCCCACCTTTGGCGGAATTGGACCCATGACTATTGCCTCTCTCCTGTATAATTTATCTCAAGTATGAAAATTCAACTTTACGATCGGGGTCTTCCCCAAGGTAAAAAATTATTTGCCAATCTTGACGCTGTTTGTCAGCGTCTCCAGCTAGATTTTCCTCCGGAATACATCAAAGACATGAATCGCGTCTACAACATGGGCTATCAGGGCAACACTATTCTGCTTATCAACGGTGAGGTTGCTTTAATTGATCAATACCCTTCTCCAAAAGAACTCGAAGAAATTATTAGCGAAAATCTCAAATAGCAAACAGCTTTCTGGCATTTTGATCAACTATTTTTTCCGTTTCCTCAAAACTCATTTCCCATATTTCTGCTAGTTTTTGGTAAACATATTTCACATATTCCGGTTTATTAGTTTCTCCCCGGTGAGGAATTGGCGTCAAAAAAGGGGAGTCTGTTTCCAAAATAAGTCTATCTTTAGGAATTAATTTAACGACTTCAGACAAACCTTCTTCATATGTCAAATTACCATCAATCCCAAAATACCAGTTTTCTCCCAGTTCTAACACATTTTTGATTCTTTTTTTGCCTCCGGTATAACAATGAATCACTCCTTTAGTTTTTTCTTCATAAGATTTGATAATTTCCATAATTTCTTCCAAAGTTTTCCGGCTATGAACAATTATCGGTAATTTATGTTTTATTGACAGAGCAATTTGGCCTCTAAACAAAATTTCTTGTTCTTTTTTAGACCTCTCTCTTTCATCATCCAAAACAGGGGAGTAATCCAGACCGCACTCTCCAATCGCTCTTACCCATTTCTTATTATTTTCCACCAAATCATCCAAATAATTTAATTGTTCATCGATAGATAGTTTATTTTTTGGATCAGTTTGTTGTGGGTGAATTCCTACCGCTGCCCACAATTTCCCCTCATTCTCTTTTGCCAGTTCCACATTTTCCTTAGATTCTTCAATGTTACTTGCCGCCAAAATTACGGCATCTAAGTTGGCAAATCCCGCTACGGCGGGACAAAATCTTTTACTTAAGTGTGCATGTGTGTCAATCATAACGGGCTTTTAATATTTTTTAAATTTGGATTAGTCACTTTAGTATAAACCTGAGTTGTTCTGATATTAGCATGTCCCAATAACTCCTGAATATATCGAATGTCAACCCCGTTTTCCAAAAGGTGGGTAGCAAAGCTATGTCTTAAAGAATGAAAACTCGCCTTTTTGTCAATTTTTGTCAATTTTAAGGACTTTTTAAAGACAAGCTGTGCCGTTCTAATACTCAATTTTCCACCTCTTTCGCTCGAAAACAAATAGTCATTCCCGCTTTTCCCTCCCATTAGCTCCTTAATCTCCAGTCTCTGGCTCTTCGGGAAAACACTTATTCTATCCTTCTTATCTTTTCCCTCTCTAATATAAACCACCAGCTCAATTAGATCCACATCAGCCACCTTGAGATCAATCACCTCACTTACTCTTAAACCCGCCCCATAAGCCAAGGCAATCATTGCCCTATGCTTATAATTTCTAGTCACTTCAATTATTCTGGCTATCTCCTCTCTCGATAACACTACCGGTAATCTTTTTGCTTTCTTAGAGAACGGAAAACCTATCTTCACTCCCCATTCTCCAAAAACTTCTTTCTTAATCAACTTATAAGCACAATGATACTGATTAATTGTTTGCCCTGAATATCCCTTGGCTAGTAACTTATCCAAAAAAGAACGAAACTCATCCTTATCAATATCCTTCACTTCTTTTGAAAATTCTCTTTCTAAAATCGAAATACAATCACTGTAAGCCTTAATAGTTCTTCTACTATAACCACCCAATCTCATGAATTCTTGTAAGCGATCTAACCCCATGATATTATCTTATCATCATAATGTTTATACGAAAATTATTCATATAAACACTAGTTAGGCAAAAATTCGCTTCGCTCT
>DFZG01000012.1:4978-14941 GCA_002382075.1 Candidatus Shapirobacteria bacterium UBA4062 | reverse complement strand
CGATACTTTCGGATGAATCACTGGAGACTATAAAAGCTTATGGAGCCTATGGGGAGAAAAAATTTATGGGAAAAACTTTTGAGGGCGTTATGAGAGTGACATTTTTGATTGATAAAAAAGGAAATATAAAAAAGAAATATGAGAAAGTGTCGCCAAAAGAACATGCCAAAGAAATTCTTGATGATATTAGAGGTCTGGAGAAGGTGTCGGAGTAATTGGGTAAAAGAGTTCGGACAAAGTTTGATGGATTTGGGAGTAATCAGTTTCACCCATCTTTGGAGCTAAAATAAATTGACCATTGGCAGAGCGAGATTGAGTTAAGACATTTTCTTCGGTTAAAGCATAAGAGACTATTTCATATTGACGGTATTCTTCGGCTTTTAATATAAGTTTTTGCAAATCATTTAGTGAAAGGTCAGTGAGAAGATGATAAGAAAGAGTGTTGACGAAAGGTATGGCTTTGGGTAAAAAATTTATGGAAAACACTCTATCTTTAATGGCTTCGATTACGAGTCTTTGGCGGGCGGAACGGTTGTAATCCCCGCCATCAGTGGGTGAATGACGTGAGCGGGCAAATTTTAAGGCGGTGATGCCGTCCATTAACTGAACTCCCCGCTCAAAACTGAGGGTTTCATAACGACAAGGAAACTGTTCTTCGAGTTTGGTACCGGACATAGTAGCGGTAAGAGCGGCAATTTCTTCTTCTGATTTGCCGCAAGTTTGATTAATTTCCGGGTCTTCGAGGGGATAGAGCGGATCTTCAAAGGATTTTTGAACGTTTACGTTTATGCCACCCAAAATGTCGATAGTTTTGACAAAAGCCTGAAAATCGAGAGCGACAAAATTATCGACAGGAACACCTAAAACTTTAGAGAGGGTGTTTTTGGCCATTTGTCCACCACCAGCTTTGCCGGTGTACTGGGATGGTCTATCTAGATACTGAGTAGTACTTGATCCCCAAGCATAAGCAGAATTTATTTTATAAGGAATAAGCTCGTCTTGGGCAAGAGGTAAATAGACCCAAAGGTCACGAGGAACCGAAATTAAAAAAATTTGTTGCGTTTCGGGTTGAATTCTAGTTAATATGATCGAGTCAGTTAATAGGGCTCCGTCGTGATTTCCACCGGCGTAGCCGAGGAACAGAACAGAAAAAGGAGCAAGCGGATTTGGAGTAGGAGTAGCTACCGGAAGTTCGATGATGCCGGTTTTGGGTGATGAGGGGGTGACAAAAACCCGTTGGTATTTTGAAAATATGAAGATACTGGTGGCACTAATCAGGAGCAAGACGAGACTAATAATTATTAAAGTTTTCTTTCGGGCCATGGATGGATTATAAATCAGAGTGAGGATAAAATTAAATATGGCGATTAAAATTAAAAAAAATTGACCTTTGGTGACTAAAATAAGGTAAGATATTTTATGGTTAAAAAAAGTAAAATAGTGGCCACCATCGGTCCGGCTAGTCAGACGAGAGAAGTGATTACTAAAATGCTGGATAACGGAGTGGATGTTTTTCGGTTTAATCTGAAACATAATACAAGCGAATGGCATCAGACAACTATTGATTTGGTAAAAACTATTGCCAATGAATTGGGGAAACACGTGGCGATAATGATAGATATTCCAAAATTGGAAATCAACATCGATACGTCAGGAGTTGATTTTGTGGCAATATCTTACATCAGAAGTAAAACCGATTTGGAAGAGCTGAAAAGATATTTATTAAAAACAGAATTTGCGCCAAAAATTATAGCCAAAATTGAAAACGGAGAAGCAATCAAAAACTTGGAAGAAATTTTGCCGGAATGTGACGGCATAATGGTAGCCAGAGGTGACTTAGGCAGAGAATTACCTTTAGAACAACTGGCCTTTTGGCAAAAAAAGATAATTGAAATTTGCCGTAAAAACAATAAACCAGTGATTGTAGCAACACAAATGCTAAGTTCAATGGTAGAAAACGACAAACCAACCAGAGCGGAAGCAACAGATGTGGCCAATGCAATTTTTGACGGAACTGATGCTTTGATGCTTTCGGAAGAAACGGCGATTGGTAAAAATCCAGCCGGAGTGGTATTACAAATGCAAAAAATAGCTATTTTTTGCGACAACGAAGGAAGTGTGGGGAAAATCAATAAATCAGTTACCAATATATCAGAGATATTGGTAAAAGCGGCAGTCAACATTATTGAAGAATCAATTAATCCAAAAATTACCGCCGTGGTGGTTTTTTCCAGGTCCGGAGAAACAGTGAGAAAATTATCAAGTTATAGGCTTAGAGTTCCTTTGGTGGCGGTAACTGACAATCAAAAAATTATGGAAATGTTAAACTTGTCGTATGGAGTGGTGCCTTTTTATAATGTGTTTGAGAGCGAAAAGTTTGAAATTGAAAATCCCCTATTTCAAAAATTAACTGATTTTAATTTTTTAAATAAAGGTGATCGAATTTTGGTGATTCATGGCAATAATTGGATGACACAAGGCTCAACGAGTGATATTAGTCTGAAAACGATTTAGCGATAAAAAGTCTTGATTTGGTAGAGAAAATAAAAGGAAATAAAAGCAGAAATGAAGGGAGCAAGAATATTTCTAAAGGTTATAACTTGGAACAAGGATAATAAAACTGAAAAATAAAGCAGTTTCCAAGACTTAAGTTTTCGGGAAAATAAACCGGGAAGTGCAAAAATTAGGACAACAGTATTGATGGCCGAAATAACAAAGGTGATAAAAAAGGGAAAACCGAGGCGGGCAGTAGAAACAAAGGGTGAAAAAACCCGATAACCAAAAGATCTGATTTCTAAAATGTTTATAAGAGTAAACAAATAAGAGGCAATACCCAGTAAAATTAAGTAAGGACCGTATTTGACGATTAACTTGGAAATATTTTTGGGAAGGGAGGGAATTTTTTTATTAAAAAAGGGAGCTAAGGAAGAATCAACTTTATCAACCAGATTAAAGATTTGATTTGACATGAGTGATTATGACATTTTGGTAATTAATTTACAATAAATTTCTTGTTTATGACAGTTTCAAATTTATGTTAAGCTGATAATATGATGTTGGTAAAAGTGGGAGTAGTGTTTTTCTTATCCTATCTTTTGGGATTAATAGCCGGCAAGCAAATTAATGTTTTGGAAAAAATTGTTAAGTCGTTTAGGATTGGTCATTTTGCCGGGACGGCAGTAATAATGTCGTTGGCCACCAGTGTTCCAGAATTAACTGTGGCAATATCTTCGTCGATTGACGGTTCGAGTAGTTTGGCTTTTGGAAATGCCTTGGGAGCAAACATTGCTAATTTGTCTTTGGTTTTGGGGATAACCGCAATAGTTGGTGGAAGTTTACATTTTTTAAATCACGGAGAGACTAAAAAAAATTTGGGGTATTTGGTTTATGGTTTTATTCCTTTTGTCTTTTTGACTGATTTGATGATAAGCCGAGTTGAAGGATTGTTGATGATTTTGGCTTATTTTTGGTATTTAAGAGATGTAGTGTGGAAAAGAAGAGAAATTAAATTTGAAATATTTTTAAAGAAAAATAATCATGTCAAGGAAAAAATTTGGCTAATTGTTCAATTGTTTTTTTGGATAATTATGATAATTGGGGTGGCTCAAGTTATCATTTATTTTTCAAAAGATGTGGCAACGGCCCTTAATTTGCCATTATTATTTATAGGCTTGTTTGTAATTTCGGTGGGAACTACTTTGCCGGAGTTGGCATTTAATATTAGAGCAGTCAGACAAAGAAAAGTAACTATGAGTTTGGGAAATATAGTTGGCTCTTGCGTGACAAATGCTACCTTGGTATTGGGGTTGGCGGCACTAATTAACCCGATTCAGATAAAAAATTGGAGTGTGGGATTTTTGACAATGAGCGAATACTTTTTTTTAGCTGTGATAGTGGGGGTGTTTGTAAGAAGCAAACAGAGGCTGGACCGATTTGAGGGAGTAATTTTGACCAGTTTGTTTTTTATGTACGCGGCAATTGAGTTGTTGTTTTGAGCTATTTCTTTTTCTTCCAGATAACCAGGTTGTACATAGTCCAATTGTAGGGGAGAACGAGAAAAAGAATTATAAAAGGAAGTAATATTTGACGATATTCCTGACCTAAAAGGAAAACACCAACTGTGCCAACTATTGTTTGGATGGCCAAAGCTCCGGCGGAGGTAAAATTAAATTGAACAAATTTCTTTAAAACAGAGGAAATTCCGGTGATTTTATCAGTTTTAAATGTCCAAAGATTGTTGAAAGTGAAGTTGCTAATAATGGCGGCTTCGGTTGACAAAAGCCAGGCTAACCATTCTATTTTCCAGGCGTTTGAGATAAATGCCAAAAGAGAGGCGTTGACTAAATAGCCAATAAAACCGACGGTACCAAACTTAAGAAATTTTTGAGTAAAATCATCGCGCCAACGAAGCAAGAAAGCGACTCTAAAAATATCACGAGCGGTTTTAGGCTCGATTTTTGATTCGCCGGCATTACGAACATGGAAATTGAGGGGAACTTCTTTAAATTTGGCGCCCATTTTGAGAGTTTCAAATAAAAGTTGGAGCTTGTAGCCAAAACTGCGACTCATGAGGTGTCGTGAATAATCCATGTCCATTTTGTCAACAAAACCTTTGACCCGGGTAACTTTGAGACCAGTGGTGGGATCGGTAACTTTAAAAAAGTTTTTGAAGGGGAAAAACATAATAAAACGAGCGACAAAACCACCGAACTCGGAAAAGAAAATTCTTTTAAATCCCCAACCTTTGGGGTTAGATCCACCTTTGATTTTACGGGAACCGATAACGTAATCGTAGCCTTCTTCCATAGCCAAAAGCATGGAGGGGATAGTTTCGGGGGGGTGCTGAAAATCGCCATCGAATTCGAATACGTAGTCGGCGGATAGTTTGTCCATGGCGTATTTAAAACCTTTAAGGTAAGCGGCGCCGATACCGTCCTTAGAAGTTTCGGTGAGAAGATAGATGTCAGGGTATTTTTGAGCCATTTTTTGAACTACCGCGCCGGTACCGTCAGGTGAATTACCGTCAACAACGAGGATTTTTAGAGTCCAATCGTAAGTTAAACCACCTTTTTTGGCTTTGATATCGGGAAAAGTTTTGGTGTGAAGATATTCGATCATTCTGCCAATGTTGTCGGCTTCATTATATGTGGGGATAACGATAACGGCGGTTTGTTTTGCTGTTTTTTGAGAATTCATAACAGAGTATAGCGGATTCTGTTAAAATTGGTGGATGAAAATAAACCTAATTAGTCTTTTTCCGAAAATGTTTGAAGGTCCGTTTGCTGAAGGGATGATTGCCAGAGCCATAAAAAATAATTTAGTTAAGATTGATTTTTGGGAAATGCGTAAGTGGGCGTGGAATAGTTATGGGGCCGTGGATGATAAACCGTATGGTGGCGGAGTGGGAATGTTGATTAGAGTGGATGTAATTGATAAAGCCTTAAATGATTTGGGGATAAAAAAAGGAACTAAAAATAAAAAAATTGTTTTAACTTCGGCCAAAGGTAAAAAATTTAATCAAAAAATGGCGGAGGAATGGTCTAAGCTTGATGAAATAACAATTATTGCCGGAAGATATGAGGGTTTTGACGAGCGAGTATCTCAATTGGTTGATGAAGAGGTGTCAATTGGTGACTATGTGTTAACCGGTGGAGAAATTGCAGCGACAGTAATGGTTGATGCTTGTGTTAGATTATTACCTGGAGTTTTGGGAAAAGATGAATCAAGCCAAGTTGAAAGTTTTTCGGAAATTGAAATTGAAAGTAAAAAAGTTAGGGTGAAAGAATTTCCTCAATATACTAGGCCAGAAGTTTATGAAAAGATGAAGGTTCCATCGGAATTATTAAGCGGAGATCCTAAAATTGTAAAAAGGTGGCAGGAAGAAAAACTAAAAGAGAGTGCTGGAAAGTAAAACTATCCCCAAGATGCCGATAAGTAAATATTCAATAACAATTGAGGGTTGTAGATCGCCGCGGCGATAATGATGATACAAACTCCACAAAAAATAGGTACCGGCAGAGAAATAAATCACCCGACGTTGAATAAACGAATCGTAAGAAAAATAGATAAAGGCAAAAGCAGAAATAGTTAACAAAAATAAAAGGATTAAGTATTCAAATGGTTTTTGCTTTATTTCAGTGAACATCATAATTAGAAAATATTACCTGAATGACTAAAGATCATTAATAAAAAGATAATAGCTAAAAAGCCAATATGACCGGCGTTTGAGCTGGAAAAACGGTGAGTTTTATTTTTTAAGGTCAAATAACCATCAATAAACAAAACAGAAACGATGATAACAAACAAAGTGCCACCAATAGCCTTTGAAAGGGCTAATGGGCTTATAAGCGGTTTGGAAGCGCTGAGGACAGGAGAAGAAAAATCTTGGGTGGTGTATTCGGGTTGAGGTACTTGGACAGTTTCGGGAACGACAGAATCTTGGGGAACTTCAGGAGTAGTAATACTAGTGGCCAGAGGGGTAGCAAAATGCTGGACAACCAAGGTGGTTTTAATGCCATTTAAAATGCCGTTAACCACACCAATGCCAATTTCTTCATATTTTGGATTAAGAATATTGTCCCGATGGGTAGGTGATTTCATCCAAGCACCAATGACTGAATCGGTATTGTAAAAATCTTTGGCTAGGTTTTCGCCAGCGACAGAATATTGATAGCCAGCGGCGGTGAAAAAATCCCAGGGAGTTTTGCCTTGAGGTGAATTGTGAGCCCAATAATTGTTATCAAACATATCTTGAGCTTTTTTTTGGGCAGAAAGCGAAAGAACAGGGTTGTATTTAAGTTCTGATAAACCCTGAGTCAAACGCTCCTGATTGGTGAGGTCGAGGACTTTTTGTTGGGTGATTTCGGAAGAATAGCCCAAAATTCCTGGCTTAATTAAGCTAAGAGTATGAATGAGTTGCTGGTTGAGTAAATAAACAACAATAAAAAGAGTTAAAAAACTAGGCCGAAGAAGGAGGGCTTTGTAGTTGTTGGTTTCTTGAGGAATTATTAATCGGGAGATGAATTTATTCACAGATTCAGTATAAATTAATTAAGATGAGATGCCAAGTATGGTTAAGTCGAGGTTTTTTTAACTGAACTTAGTATTGAATTGATAATTTTTATTAGTAAGACTCCAATAAGGATTCCCAGAAAGTCGATAAGGGTGTCGGTAAAACGTCCTTCACGGCCAGGGACTAAAGATTGGTGGAATTCGTCGCTTAGGGCATACAAATAGGTAAGAGGTATGGATTTTTTGGTGGAGTTAGTGGCAAAATATATTAAGACATATAAAACAGCATATTCGATGAGATGAAAAGTCTTGAGAATTAAAAAACGTTGAGTGCGGGTTTCACCAATGCCAATAGTTGACTGAGATGAGAGAAAGAAAATAAATACCATCCAGAGAATAGCGGGAACAAATCTGACAAATCTAGGAAGGATCCGGATCATGTTTAAGTTTAGATATTAGAAGAGGAATTAGCAAGAGAAATGCGCCAATAAAAATTAAAACCAGGGGAAACCAGGTCATTTTGTCAAAAGAGGCAGAGGCTTCTAGTTGAGTCGAGTCCCCTTTTACTTCGCCGGATTTTTGAGTAATTAAGGAATCTTCTTTTTGGAAATCAGAAGTTGTAGGAGAAGAGTTAGAAGTGGGAGCGGGAGTTTGGCTGACAGTAGGAGTAGGGGAATTTGTCGGAGTTTTGGTAGGAGAGGGAATGAAGGTCGGAGAGGGAGGGATGGAAGTGGAGGTGGGGAGTGAAATAGCGGTAGGGGTGGGAAAAGGGGTGTTGGTGGGAGGTGAAGTTGGAGTGGGTGGTGAGGTGGGTGAATAGCAGGAATTGTTGTTTTGATTAGGGGTGGGGAGAGTAAAGCACCAGACGTTTTGGTAATTGGATATTGATAAGGCTTTGATAGTTGATTGGTAAGAAACCTGGTCGACTTGTTGGTTATTTTGATCAAAAAGAATGACTGTGTCAGGTGAAGTGTTGTTTAAAATATCCCGGCTAAATTCAACGACATAATATGACTGAGGAGATATAGAGTAGTTCTCAACAGCTATTTTGTTTGACTGAGTGTTGTCGCGAATAATCCAAGATTCCAGGTAAATTTCGACGGAACCGGAATTGAAAAGCTCGACCCATTCTCCATCGCCGTCGGGATTGGGGTAGATTTCGTTAATTTTTATTTTTGAATAGTCAGGAGGAGATAAAGGTTGTGGTGAAATAGTCGGTAGTTCTTGAGAAAAGACGGGAAAAGTGAAGAGTAAAATAAATAACCAGATTAAAGTGATTATTATCACAATTTAGTGTAGCAGGTTTTTTAGAGTTTGGAGAGAGCAATGTTGAGTTTTTTGACAACCGATTGACGACCTAGAATGGGCAACATTTCCACAACCGGAGGAGTGAATTGGCTGGAACAGATAGCGACCCGAAGAATCATAAAATACTCACCGATATTCCAATTATTCTGTTTGATTAGGGATAAAAGTGAATCTTGAATTTTGGGAAACTCGAATTCTTTCTGGGTGTTTATAAAATTTTTGGTTTCCAGAAGCATGGTTTTGGCAAGGGCGGGGTCGGTACCTTTTTTAAGCATTAAATCGACTGAATAATCAGGATCTTCAAACAAAAATTTAAGCGAGGTGGTTAAGTCAGAAAACTTGACAATTCTTTCTTTTAAAACTGGGATTAAAGCGTTTATCTGAGAATCAGTGGCTTTGGGAAGAAATTTTTTGAAATAAGGCAGTAATTGCTCATCTGATAAATTGCGGATATAGAGACCGTTAAAATAATCGAGTTTTTTGCGATCAAAAATGGCTGATTTTTTGTGAAGATGAGCAATACTAAATTCTTTGACAAACTCATCTAAGGTAAAAATCTCCCGGTCATCACCCGGATTCCAACCAAGGAGCATCAAAAAATTTAAAAGAGCTTGAGGTAAATAGCCGTCATCTAAAAATTGCTGAACAAAAACTGAACCGTGGCGTTTGCTCATTTTGCCGGAATGAGTTGGGTCTAATAGAACCGTAAGATGGGCAATTTGGGGAATTTCCCAGCCAAAATATTGATATAGCAAAATATGTTTGGGGGTTGAAGAAATCCACTCTTCGGCTCTGATAATGTGGCTAATATTCATCAGATGATCGTCAACGACGACGGCAAAGTGATAAGTGGGAATACCGTCGGATTTGATTAAAACCTGATCATCTAGGTCGTTAGTATTAAATTTGATTTTACCCCTAATCAGATCATTAAATTCTACCGTTTGATTTTTGGGAATTTTCATCCGAATAACATAAGGGAGATGATTATCAAGATTTTTTTGAATATCCTCGGGTGATAAATTGAGACAATGTTGGTCATATCGGGGAATTTTATTTTCGGCTTTTTGCTGGGCGCGAACTTGGTCAAGCCTTTCTGGAGAACAAAAACAATAATAAGCTTGGCCTTTGTCTAGTAATTCTTTAATATATTTTTGATAAATATCCAACCTCTCTGTTTGAGTGTAGGGACCAAAAGGACCGCCGATATCCGGACCTTCGTCGTAGTTAAGACCAAAATCTTTAAATAATTGCATAGTTCTTTGGGCTGAACCGGGAACCAGACGTTTTTGATCAGTGTCTTCGATTCTGAGGATAAATTGTCCATTGTTTTGTTTGGCCAAAGCATAGGCATAAAGTCCGGTACGCAGGGAGCCGATATGAACATCACCGGTAGGACTGGGGGCCATTCGGGTACGAACAGTTTTTGATTGAGTCATAGGAGTATTTTACTATGAAAAATATTGTAGAATGAATTATGTCTTTAACCAGAACGGCTTATGTGTCCCGACAAACAATAAAATTTGGAGGTATTTTTGTAATTGGTTTTTCATTACTGTGGTCGTTGTCGACGGCCGGAATAAAAGCTTATCGGGCAAAATATCCACCTTATCAGGCTCCCACAATCAGATATGGAATTATTCC
>DFZG01000012.1:0-4847 GCA_002382075.1 Candidatus Shapirobacteria bacterium UBA4062 | reverse complement strand
TTGGATGGGAGTTTTAGGATGAAGTATCCATATGAAAGTGATCAATTGCTTTTTTATCCGGAAAATATGCCAGGAAAAGAAGCGGCGATTATGATGGCTGATTCTTACTTGGATCGAGCCAATAAATTGAGCCAGGATTTGGAAAATGGACAAAAAGAGGTAAGTTATTGGAAAATTGATGGAGGGGTATTAGTGGAAGCTCAGGCACAATCTGATGCTCATTTTGCCAGAGTTGATTACTTTAGGGAAAAGCTGGATGAAAACACGACGATTGTGACGTCGGAGCCGGGGATGGCACCGATTAGTATTTTGGTAAGTGGATCGCAGGTGGAGGGGAAAAAGGTGGTGGAAGTGAGTTTCCAATATGCCAATATCGAAAGAAGTTCATGGTCGACTTATCCTATAAAAACTAGTGAAGAGGCAGTCGAAGAATTAAAACAGGGAAATTATTGGCCGGCGGCGGATGTTGAAGCAGGTCAGGTGACGATTAGAAGACTGTATTTGGCTTACTACGAACCTTTCGGATTGACCAATTACATGCAACCAGTGTTTGTGTTTGAGGGTGACGGAGAGTTTGTGGCTTATGTGCCGGCAGTGACAGCGAGTTATTCGAAGGATTAAAGTTAGTGTGAGTTATAATTTCATATGTATTATCCTATCGTTGAAGTTAAGACAAAAGACAAACTTGCTCTTTATGGCTTACTTTCGGAACCTACAGGATCAAAAACTATTTATTTAAACATCCACGGTACAGGAAGTAGCTTTTTTTGTGAAGCATTTCAGCAAATTTTTTATGATGAGTTACCAAAATTAGGAATTGATGTTCTTTTCACTAACAATAGAGGTAGTTATACTCTAGACAGTTGGCAAGACACGGGAGCTGCCTTAGAGATATTTGAGGACTCAGTTTTAGACATCGATGCCTGGATAAAATGGGCAATGGGTCATAATTACACCAAAATTATACTTTCTGGCCATAGTCATGGAACTGAAAAAGTCGTTTATTATATGAATCATGGTCAATACAAAGATAAGGTGAGTGCGGTAGTGTTGATGGGGTTTTGTGATTCTGTCGGAACACAAAAAAACTTTGAAAAAACTATTTCAGTAGATTTAATGTCAGAAGCCAGGGAAAAAGTATCTGCTAATAGAGGCTATGAATTACTTACCGGGCATAGACGAGCACAAGCTGGTGAACTGCCAATAGGAGCTAAAACCTATTTAAATTATTTTTCAGAAAATTCGGAACTCTCGAAGACAACATCTTTTCGTAGTAACACCAAACTTCCAATGATTGGAACTATAAAAGTTCCTATATTAGCTACAATTGGTGACCACGAAGAATATACAATAATTCCAATAAAAGATGCTATTTCGCTACTGGAAAAAGAAAATTCGTTAGTAGAAGCACATCAAATAATTGGGTCAGGTCACTGCTATGAAGGATATCAGCATGTACTTATTGAAATAGTAAAGAAATTTTTATATAGAAATAAATTTTTTATTTAGCAATCAAATCTTTGCCTATATTCTTAGCTTTTTATATAAAAATGAACTAGTTTGCTTGCCAAACAAGGTTGTTTTCGGACCAGGTGATTATTTTTTGAGTATCACCAAACCTGTCAGTGCTTTGGGCGACGACGGAAATTAATTGACGGCCATCGATTTCAAATAAAGCAATAAAACAACCACCGGCTTCGGGAGTCCAGCCAGTTTTTAATCCAATTACTTGAGGAGTTTTACCTAATAACTCGTTAGTAGTGACTAAATCGTGAAAGATTTTTTGATCCTGGTCGGAAACCGTCAGTTTTTCCAATTTAGCGTTTTCTAAAATAACCGGATTTTTGATGGCCAGTCGGCCAAGTTGGGCTAAATCATAAACAGTAGAATGGTGATTATCACCGTGAATTCCGTCGTAATTGGAAAAATGGGTATTGGTTAATTTATATTTTTGAGCCAAAAGGTTCATTTGATTTAAAAAACCGGGAATACCCTGAGGGTGGTGATTGGCCAGAGTAAAAGCGGCGTCATTGGCAGAATAAACAATAATTGAGGAGACTAGGGATTTGACAGTAATTTTTTCGTTTAGTTCTAGCTCCATAACCTTACCTTCGGTATATTCCTCAGAGATGGTGATGAGTTCATCAAGCGGATAAATGTTTAGAGCGGTGATAGCCGTAGCCAGTTTGGTGATGGAAGCGGGGTAAATTTTTTGATGAGGATTTTTGGAGATAATGATACTGTTACTGACCGGATCGATGAGAATATAGGTTTGAGTAGTTAGGTTTTGATCAAATGGTTTTTTGGCAACCGGAATCCGGGGAGATTGAAAATCAATTAAATCTTGAGCAGTAGACGATGGCAGACGATGTTGACGGTAATAACTCCAAGCAGATGAAGTGGGTGGCCAGAAAAGATTGAGAGCAATAATTAGGGCTAAAATAATCAGATTAGGTTTACTTATTTTTTTTAGCATTACTTGGAGGAACAAAAACAAACGGTTTACCATGTTTTGGAAGATGGACGTCGATTCTTTCCATGTCTCTAGGGAAAAGAGTAGCCTGGCGAATATTGTCTAGACCCAAAATATTTTGAGTGATTCGCTCAAGTCCGAGAGCAAAACCGCCTTCAGGAGGCATGCCATATCTAAATGCCTGTAAATAGGGATATTCATAATCCTCGGGTTTTTGACCAATGGCTTTGATTTTGTCTAAAAGTTGTTGGTAATCACTAATTCTTTGACTACCGGAAATCCACTCAACTCCACAACCGATTAAATCAAAACTGAGAGTTTCCTCCGGATTTTGGGGATCAGCGTAACTATACCAAGCGCGTTTTTTGGTGGGAAAATGGGTGATAAAAACTAAATCGGAACCGTGTTCCTCTAATGCCCAACGGCAAATTTCCCTCTCCCCTTCCGGGTCAAGGTCAAGGTCGTGACTAACATCCCGTCCAGAACGCTGACTGACTATTTTAAGGGCTTCAGATAATTTAAGCTGGGGAGTTTTGTCGGCAGTTTTGGGGAGAGTAACCGAAAAGCGGGTTAGGATATCAGAATAGTCTTGAGAGATTTTGGAAAAAATGGCTTTGACAGTACTATCGGCCATATCAACCACATCTTGCCAGGAATCGATAAAACCCATTTCAGCATCCAAAGAAACATATTCAGTTAAATGGCGGGTAGTAACTGAAGGTTCGGCGCGGTAAGCATGAGCAATGGTGAAGACTCTTTCGTAAGCAGTGATCATTACTTGTTTATAAAGTTGGGGGCTTTGGGCTAAATAGGCCTGATAGCCAAAATAATCTACGGGAAAAACTTGAGAGCCGCCCTCGGAAGAGCCAGCAACGATAGTGGGGGCATGAAATTCGGTAAAGTCTTGAGACATAAGATATTCCCGAAAAGCGTTAGTGATAGCTGCCTGAATGGTAAAAATATCCCGGGTGGCTGAATGGCGAAGCGAGGCGGGACGATTATCGAGTAAGACCGGCAAACTGACATTAAGTTCTTCTTGATGAACATCAAAAGGTAAATCTAAAGAGGGAGAAATAATTTCGAAAGATTCTACTTCCATTTCAATTTGGCCGGTAACAAGCTTGGGGTTGAAATATTTCTCGGAGCGGGGATTTATCTTACCGGTAATGGAGACAGCATATTCTGGTTTAATTTCGGCTAACTTTTCATCACCCACAATTTGAATTAAGGAAGATCGATCACGGATATCGGCAAAAGTGACCTTGCCGTGGCTTCTGACAGAATTTACCCAGCCTTTTATGTGGACTTTTTGACCAATAAAATTAGGTGTTTCGGAAATTAAGGTTCTTTTCATTGACTCTATTTTACTTTGGAATAATTTCTTTGACAATGAGCTGGGGAGCGGAAATATTGTTCCAGGTGTTTATATCGAGACTAGCGACAACGTCAATAGTTTGGCCAATTTTTAAATGAGAGAAGTAATCCCCTTTTTTAAAAGCGATGGCAGAGAGATGGTTATTTAAAGTTAATTTAAGATGGTCTTTGTTGGTACCTAGTTGTTTTAGTTGATATATTTGAAGGTTTTTGAGGATAAATAAAGGCCTGGGATGGCCGATACCAAAAGGTTCGAGCTGATTTACAGCTTTTATATTTTTTAGAGTAACAGCAGTAGTGGTAATCTGGGCTTCAACTTCTAAAACCGGGACAAGGTGGGATAATGTTTTATTTTTGAGAAAATACTTTTTGATTTTATTTTGGAGAACGGGAATATTTTTGGTGAGAATGGAAAAACCGGCGGCGGCTTGATGGCCACCAAGCTCGATAAAAAGAGAATCGAATCTACGAAGGAGTTTGATGATATTAACTTTGGATATTGAACGACACGAGCCTTTGGAAATTTCCTTACCTTGGGTAATAATAATAGAAGGTAAATTATATTTTTCGGTTAAACGGCCGGCAACAAGACCGATAATGCCTAAATTTAGGGATTTGTCGGCAATAAAAATTAGATTATCTTTGTCGGGTTTATACTTTGTAATTATTTTGTCGATAGATTTTTGCTGGAGATCCTGGCGATCTAAATTATTTTGCTGGAGAATCTGGGCATACTTGTTGGACTGTAATGAATTTGTGGAACAAAGTAATCTGAGAGCGTCAGTGGGATCAAAAAGTCGGCCGGCGGCGTTGATACGGGGAGAAAGGAGAAAACCAAGATCGTAAACCGAAAGAGTTGATTGCATTGCACCACTGACACTAATTAATTTTTTGATACCCGGTGAGGGATTTTGACGAAGAGATTGAAGACCATGAACAACAAGGCTCCGATTAATATCCACTAAAGGTAAACAGTCGGCGACAGTACCAAGCGCGGCTA
>DFZG01000052.1 GCA_002382075.1 Candidatus Shapirobacteria bacterium UBA4062 | reverse complement strand
ATTCCCACCGGTTTTGTTCCCGAAGAAGATCTCCCTATGATTTTTAATTTAGCTACAATTTACTGCCAACCATCCTATGCCGAAGGCTTTGGTTTACCGGTTGTCCAGGCTCTTCAGTCAGGTACACCTGTTGCCTACAGTCAAGAATCTTGCCTCAACGAAATAATGGATTACAACGGTCAAATGTTTAATCCCTACTCCCTCAGTAGCCTCAAAAATGCCCTAATTACTCTTTGGAAAAACCCCAAACTAAGACAAGAGTATTCCCAAAACGGGATAAAGCGAGCCCAAATTTTCAATTGGCAATACACCGCCATCCAAACATTAGCCGTCTACGACCTGATTTTAAAATATGAAACAGAATAATCATTTTTTGTCGGTCATCATTCCTGCCTATAAACAAGCCAATACAATAAAAACCGACATCTTAAACATAAAAAATACTCTCGATAAAATCCGTTACGATTATGAAATTATTTTAGTGGTAGATGGCACCAAAATTGATAAAACCTATTCAGTTGCTAAAAAAATAAAAAATCCTAAAATTAAAATTTATGGCCTAAAACAAAATCACGGCAAAGGTTACGCTCTCCGATACGGTATGGCCAGGTCAAAAGGGGACTATGTTGCCTTCATTGATTCCGGCATGGAAATAGATCCAAATGGTTTATCACTTTTAATCGAACACCTAGAATGGTATCAAGCCGACGTCATTGTCGCCAGCAAGCAACACCCGGCCTCACAGGTAAAATACCCCCTCGACCGTAAAATCATCAGTTTTGGCGGCTATTTAATCGCCAGATACCTATTAGGTATCAAGCTTCGAGACACTCAAGCCGGTTTAAAAATTTTCCGGCGCCAAGTTTTAATAAAAGTTCTTCCCAGACTTTTAGTCAAAAGATATGCCATCGACCTGGAAATGCTTTCTGTAGCTAATTATCTTGGTTTTAAAAGAATCTACGAAGCGCCTATTAAGCTAAACTACAACTTTACTAGCCTGACTCATGCCAATGATATAAAAACAATTTACAAATCTCTTCTTGATGCCCTAGCCGTCTTTTATCGTCTTAGAATCCTCAAATATTACGATAATAAAAATAAACGCCTTTGGTACTATAATCCGGAATTAAAAATGAGAGTCAATTTAGGTTAATGAAAAAATCAATTGTATTTTCCATTATTATCCCCATCCGCAAACCCAACGCTTATTTAAAAGAAACTTTAGAAAAACTAAAAAAACAATCTTTCAAACAATTTGAAGTTTTAGTTATCACTGACAAGATTTCCAAAACCTCAAATCCCGCCGCAAAAAGAAATCTAGGTGCTAAGATGGCCAAAGGGGAATATTTAGCCTTTCTAGATGATGATTCCTATCCACACTCAAACTGGCTAAAAAATACCCATAAAATATTAAATAAATATCCCAAACTATCCGCAGTTTGCGGTCCATGTCTTACTCCTCCTACCGACAACTTTTTTCAACAAGCATCAGGTCTTGTCTGGAGTAGTTATTTAGGCAGTGGCGGTGCCGGTACTTACCGCAATAAAATTTCTCCAAAAAGATTTGTAAATGATTTTCCTACTGTAAATCTAATTGTCAATAAAAAAGACTTCAATACGATTGGGGGTTTTGATACGTCTCATTGGCCCGGAGAAGATACTCTTCTTTGCCTTGATCTTACTCACAAACTTAAAAAACAGATTCTCTATCACCCCAGTATTATTGTTTACCACCATCGTCGTTCTGTCGTTATCAAACATCTTCACCAAATTACCCGATATGCCATCCATCGTGGTCACTTTGCCCGAGTCTTTCCCCAAACTAGTCTTTTACCCGGATACCTAGCCCCTTCATTTTTTACCTTGTATATAATAGTATTGTTAACTATCAATATAATAAATATAAATCTATCTATTCCATCGATACTCATCAATTTACCCTTATTTTCCTATCTATTTCTTCTATTATTAACCGTCATTCAGTTCATTTTCGAAAAACACTCTATATTATTATCTCTTACAGCAGTAGTAACTATACCCTTGACGCACCTTTATTATGGTCTACTATTTATGTATGGCTTTTTTTTAAAAAAGCTTG
The DNA here is from genome assembly GCA_002382075.1 of Candidatus Shapirobacteria bacterium UBA4062. Taxonomy (GTDB): domain Bacteria; phylum Patescibacteriota; class Microgenomatia; order UBA12405; family UBA12405; genus UBA5615. Next base: position 4,395 of record DFZG01000052.1, on the reverse strand, counting down.
ATTTTAAACCTCATGAATACAACAAAAAAGACGGCTCCTACATCGGCGGCTAAAATATTTATCTCTTACCCCCCTCTAAGTTCCCAAAAAGGTAAGCCTTTTTTATCTCAAAACCGTCAATTTCAATGGACAAACACCGGCAATATTATTTATCCGGTCATTCCTGCCTACGGCGCTAGTGCCCTTAAAAAACTTGGCTACGACGTCTATTGGGACGATGCCATTGCCAAAAACCTAACCTATAAAGTCTGGTTAAAAAATCTAATTACTAAAAAACCAAATTTAGTTTTTATCGAAAGCAAAACTCCTGTTATCAAGCGTCACTGGCAAATCATCAAAGATATCAAAAAAGCCTCATCTAAAATTGTAGATTGGAGATTGAAGATTATTTTAATGGGTGACCATGTCACCGCTCTCCCCAAAGAATCATTTTCTATGTGTCCGGTTGACTATGTCATCACTGGCGGAGATTACGATTTTATGATGATTAATCTTGCCAATCACCTTTATAAGGGCGAAAAACTTGAACCCGGCTTCTATTATCGCTCTCATTCTAAAACTAAATCACTATTAAACTACTCATCTAATATACTAAACTCTGGTCCTTTTGCCCTCAAGCACCACCATCTTGATGTTTTACCCATAATTGATCGTCAGCTAACCAATTGGGAACTTTACGCTTATGAAAATACTAATTACAAATACACCCCCGGATCCTACATGATGACCGGTCGTGATTGTTGGTGGGGAAAATGTACATTCTGTTCTTGGACTACTACTCATCCTTTTGGCACCTTCAGAACTTTTTCTGTCAAACACACCCTTGATGAAGTTGAAAATTTAATTAATCTTGGTGTCAAAGAAATTTTTGATGATTCCGGTACCTTTCCCGTCGGCAAATGGCTAGAGGATTTTTGTAATGGCATGATTGACAGGGGATTTCATAAAAAAATTAAATTTGGCTGCAATATGCGTTTCGGCGCTCTAAATCAAGAGCAATATAATTTAATGGGCAAAGCCGGCTTCCGTTTTATTCTCTACGGACTCGAATCCAGCAACCAAAACACTCTTAATCGTATCGCTAAACTTACCAAAACCGAAGACGCCCGCAAAACTCTTACCATGGCCAAAAAAGCCGGTTTAGAACCCCACCTTACTATTATGATCGGCTATCCCTGGGAAAAGATGTCTGATGCTCAAAAGACTCTAGATGAAGCCAAAAGCTTATTTCGTGATGGTCTAGCCGACTCCATGCAAGCCACCCGAATCATTGCCTATCCCGGTACACCACTCTTTGCCGAAGCCAAAAGAAAAAAATGGCTTTTGACCGATGATTGGGATGATTATGATATGCGCCAGGCGGTTATGAAATCACCTCTCACCCATCAGCAACAAGAAGAATTAATCCAAAATTTATTTAAAGGTGTTTTAACTCCAAAATTTTTAATTCGCAAAGTCATTTCCATTCGCTCCCTGGCTGATATAAAATACCTCTATACCTATGCCACCAAGTTCCTCAAAAAACTCCAAGACTTCCCTAAAAACCCAATCCATTAACAAAAAGGTAGTTCTGTTTTTTCCCTCACCTCTTCCCTACGAACGCAACTGGCATGGAGTTCCCCTGGCTCTTTTGGCTATTTCCCGAATTCTTGATAAAGAGAAATACAATATAAAAATTTATGCCCGACACCTCCAAAAAAACTACTTATCAGAAATTTTAAATAACAGTCACGATTCTGTCTGTTTGGGTATCAGCGCCATGACCGGCTTTCAAATAAAAGATGGTCTCAAACTCGCCAAAGCCTTCAAGAAAAAATACCCTCACATTCCCATTGTATGGGGTGGCTGGCACCCGTCAATCCTTCCCAATCAAACCGTCAAAAGTCGTTATGTCGATATCGTCGTCAGAGGTCCCGGTGATGTTACTTTTCCCGCCCTAGTTGAAGCTCTCCGCCTTAAAAAAGATTTAAAAAACATTAAAGGCATTACCTATAAAATTGGCCACAAAGTTATCACTAATCCCGACAGAGAACCGGTCGACCTAGGTCTACTACCACCTTTACCCTACCATTTAGTCAACATTGAAAAATGTCTTCAAAATACTGAATACGGTAAAAGAACTATCCCTTATATTTCCAGTTATGGCTGTCCTCATCGCTGTGCTTTTTGTGTTGAAGAAATTGTCAACAAACGTCGCTGGAAACCCGTCCCCGCAAAAATAGTTCTCAAAGAATGGCAAAATTTAATTAAAAAATACAAAGCCGATTCCGTTGCTGTCTACGATAGCAATTTTTTTGTCAACGAGCAAAGAGTCACCGACATTTGTCAAGGCATGATCAATAAAAAGATGAAATTAAATTGGGGAAATGCCAATGGTCGGGCCGGACAATTATCCAGGTACAAAGATGATACCTGGAAATTAATGCAAAAAACCGGTTGTGCCATGATTCTTACCGGCGCCGAATCCGGTTCACAAAGCGCCCTTGATTTTATCTCCAAAGACATGAATGTCGACGAATTAATCAAGTTCACCCAAAAATGCAAGCAATACAACATCAAAATTCTATATTCGTTTCTCGTTGGCCTACCCTGGTCAAAAAACCCAAAAGAAAATGACAAATTTGTGGCTCAAGAATACGAAGCCACCTTGTCTTTAATAGACAAATTACTCCTAATTTCCGATCGCAATCGTTATACCTACTACATTTTTCTACCCTATCCCGGAGCTCCGTTATTTATCCGGGCCGTCAAATTAGGTCTTAACTATCCAAAAAGTTTAGAATCATGGAGTAACTACTTAATGTCTCCCGAAAATGCTTTCAAAGAAACTTTAAAGCAAAAATGGATTAGCCCTCGCGACGCCAGGCTTACTGCCATGCTGACTCAATACATTTTTGGCATCATGGATCGCGACACTTACGACATGCTTTACCCCAGAATTAAATCCTCTCTGGGTAAAATATCATTTAAAATTGGTTTTAGTGTTGCCCTTGCCCTGGTAAAATTACGCTGGCGCTATAAATACTTCGACCTACCCCTGGATTATTGGTTTTTTAGCATCATCCATCGCTATGGCGGCATACTTTGACATCGATATTATCATTCCCACTCTTAATTCCGGCAAAATTCTCAATAAATGCTTAGAGTCTCTTAAAAAGCAAAATTACCCAGCTTCAAAAATTCATCTTTATATTTCAGACGGTGGTTCAACCGATAATACCCTTAAAATCTCCAAAAAATATCACGCTCATATTTTAAAAAATACTCTTAAAACCGCCGAAGCTGGTAAGGCTTTAGGTCTAAAAAAATCTTCATCAGAAATTGTTTCTTTTATCGACTCCGACAACATTCTACCTCACAAAAATTGGTTAAACCAAATGATTCTTCCCCTAACAAATGATCCTAAAATAATCGGCTCCGANNAACTACGACCGTTATTCGTATCTATCAAACAAATGGACAAATTTAAAATTAAAAACAGTAGATAAAAACTCTTATTTAAAATTGAAGATTGTAAATTGTAGATTTCTCCCCACCATCGGCGCCAATGGCACTATTTACCGTCGCAGTTTTTTAGATAAACTAAATATTCAAGATTACTTATTCGACATCGACCTAATCTCACAATATTTAAAAAAATATCCAAAAACACCCGTCTATTTTGCCAAAACCAAAAACTCCATCATTCACACTTATTGTGAAAGTTCCTTTAAAAAATTTATCCAAAAACAAAAACGACGGGTCAAAGATTTATTAGAACATCAACCCCAACGCCAATATGTCTGGAACAATCAACAATTTTCATTATTAAATCTCCTTAAGAATAATTTATTGTTTGCTCTATATTCTGTTTTAATTCTTCCCGCCCTCTTTGATAGTCTTCGCGGATTCGTAAAAAAACCCGATCTAGCCTGGTTTTTCCACCCATTAGCCTGTTTCACCACTTTCATAATTTACTTTTACTATATGCTCCTAAACCTTTTTGGCATTAAATCAGTTCAATCCCGTTCAAAATGGTCCCAATAAAAATTCTTCATCTAACTCCTTTTTACCACCCCAACGTTGGTGGCGTCGAAACCCATCTGACTGATTTAGTCTCCACTCTTGACCCCAAAAAATATCAACAACTCATTCTTACTTATTCACCCATCACCACCCCCAATACAAAATTTAAAACAATAGAAAAAATCGGCCAAAACATTATCATTCGCCGCTTTAATTGGTTTGGCGGCAATCTCTTTCACAAACTCGAAAAACAGCCTCTTCTCAACACTTTATACCTCACCCCTTATCTCCTCGTTCGATCCATATTTTATATTCTCTGTCATCAACCCAAAATTGATGTAATTCACGCTCACGGTCTTAATTCTGCCCTTATCGGATTAATATTAAAAA
>DFZG01000005.1 GCA_002382075.1 Candidatus Shapirobacteria bacterium UBA4062 | reverse complement strand
CTTCCCACCTTTCTTTAAACTCTTCCAAAAATGTTCTATATCTTTTGAACTTTTCCCGCTTGGTAATTTTTTTATCGTCTAGTAACCCACCAACCATTCCCTTTACTTCACCTATTTTCATCTTCAATTCTTCATCTCTCTCCACCAAAACCCGGTCATTTTCATTAAAAATTTTAAACTCATCCAGATGGCAGACATGCTTCACCAAAAATTTATAAAACACATCCTTCACGTGTGGATCTTTTCCCCTTACAATCGGCAATCCAATTTCATTTCTCAGTAAATCCTTTTTATATTTAATCTCTTCCACAATTAATCTATTATTTCTATAAAATCTGCTGTTTAAATCAATTCCTACCCGCATCACTTTATCCATAGGATCTAGTCCGCCAACTGGCGGACCCACCGGCGGACCCACCGGCGGACAATCTTCTTTTTTATTCACTGCCGTACTATATCAAACTTTTCCCTCTTTTCGTATTTTTGGCACATTTCCATCTTTATGCCCATCAGCGCAAGCCGAGTTGTTTCGCACAAACCGAGTTGTTTCGCACAAACAATCTCTCTGTTTCCAGATCAACTACAATTATCACCGCTTCTTTTTCTCCACAACCTTCACAGGTAAAATATTTCGTATCCTCGCTCGATGGTGCTTTCAAAGTCACTCGATTAAATTAGGGCAGGTGATATCTCTCGGCCCGGCAATTTCCCAGTAATCACCCGATACTCCTTCCGAAAATTTTGCTCTAAAATTCGACATGTGTAATAATTTTATAACATTTTAGCTTCAAACCCTTGTCAAAGTTTTTCAAATAAACTCTTTTTCTGTGTTAGTATTATTCAATGTCCAGAAGCTTAGAAAGAAGTATTGAATGTTGCAAATCTCAGGCCCGAAACTATTCCTCCCTTGCCGGTATCGAATTACGACCTTCACAAATCCAAAAATATGTTGATCTTAGAATTGAAGATTTTACCCAAGATGATCATGTTTTACTTGACACTCTGCTCGACGAAGACCAACGGGTTTCTTTCAGAGCTAAATATGAATTTATCTTCGGCGAAACTCCCCCAGATGTCCCCGCCGAATAATTTGCCCAAATAGCAATTTTCATATAAAATAAACCATGATTATCAAACTTCTTCTCAATGCCCTCGCTTTTTATGTCACTGCTTATTTAGTTCCCGGTTTTACTATTACCGGTTGGCAGTCCCTAATCATTATTTCCATTGTTTGGGGCATTTTAAATATAATTCTTAAACCTATTCTAGTTCTCCTCACTCTGCCTATTAACCTTATGACCTTAGGTCTTTTTACTTTCGTTATCAACGCCTTAATTCTTATGCTTATGGGTCAGATTATTCCCGACTTCAAACTTTCCGGTTTTGGCGCCGCCCTTCTAGGTTCCGTTGTCCTTTCCCTGGTCAGTATGTTTCTTAGCAAACTTAAATAGTTCCTAGCTAATCAGTTCCACCAAGCTTGATATTTCTTTTTTATGATTTTCAATTGTTTCTCTGTCTCTCAGTGAGCTGGAGTAATTCGCCAAATAGTCAACCACTTTCATCAAAGATTCTTTATTTGGATTTTCATAATCACCTTCGGTCTCTCTAAAAGCTTTTCTCACGATTTCCCGACAATAATTCTCGTCAGTTAAATTTTCTTCTCCAATCTCCAAGTTTGTATCCTGTCTATGTGCCTCCACAAAACAGGTCTCTATTGCTTGCCTCACTTCCATTGGGGTAACTGTTTTTGTGGTATCCACTCCATATATTATTGTCATCCACCAGTCTACCAAAAATAGCCAATCTTTTTGCTATTTATTTTGTAATTTCTCCAATTCTTCCTTTAGCTCTACCATTTTTAGCTCTCTGCCAATCATTACGTCATTCATTTTTTGAATCTCTTCCATTTTTTCTTCAATTTCTTTTTCCGCTTTTTTCCGGGAAGTTATGTCCTCAAAAATAGTTACAAAAAATCCTTTTACAGGGCAGTATGCCGACACCGAAAACCATTTATCCAAAGGACTCGAATAATTTTCAAATTTAACACTTTCACCGCTTATCGCCACTTGCCCATATTTGCCAATCCAATCTGCCGGATCATCCTTAATCCCCGGCAAAATTTCCGTGACTCTTTTTCCCAACAACTCTGCTTTTTGTTTACCAATTATTTCTTCAAACGCTTTATTTATGTCAATAAACTCATAATCCACCGCTGTTCCGGTTTCATCAGTAATAATTTTGTGATAAGCAAAACCGCTCACCATATTTGAAAACAATAGTTGGTATTTTTTATCATCTTCGATGTCATAGCACGAGCCAATATATCCCAAAAAATTATTGCTTTCATCAAAAAAAGGCGAGCCACTATCCAGTATCCACCGGTAAGTACCGTCGCTATATCTCATTCTGTATTCCATCTTAAAACTTTCTCTTTTGGCAAAAGCCTCAGTATAAGTTTTCAGACAATAGTCAAAGTCTTCTTTATAAACACCTTCTGCCCAGCCATCACCCATTTCCTGCTCCATCGTTCTGCCGGTAAACAGTAGCCAGGCTTTATTAAAGAAATTACACTTTCCGTCTGTTCCCGATCGCCAAATCGGGTTGGGAAACTGATCAATAATTCTTAAGTACAATTCATCTTGATAATTATCCATTTGTAAGTGTATCAGATATTTCCCTGCTTCGGATTTATGCCAGCAAATAAGCTATAATATAAGCTACCGACATATTATCTAAGATTGTTTTCAGACTTCAGGTCCGGAATCCTCTTTTGTTTTTTATATGACCAAGTTAAATAA
>DFZG01000065.1 GCA_002382075.1 Candidatus Shapirobacteria bacterium UBA4062 | reverse complement strand
TAAATTTACCTCAAAATTTTACTCTTCTATTTAAAAACAAGAAAATAGCCACAAATTAAGGTATTCTATAGCTATAAGCTTCATGAAAACATCTTATAAAATACTTTTCATTCTCATCCTTCTTTTGGCTGCCTTTACTAGATTCTGGAACCTAGATCAAAATCCACCAAGCCTTAACTGGGATGAAATATCACATGGCTATAACGCATTTTCACTTCTAAAAACCGGCAAAGACCAATGGTCACAATCATGGCCCATCTTTAACTTTAGAGCCTATGGCGATTACCCTACCACTCTAAATATGTACCTCACCCTGCCACTTGTAGCCATCTTTGGGTTAAGCCCACTAACCTCAAGACTGCCCACTGCCATTCTCGGCTTCCTGCTTGTTCCTCTCTCATTTTTTTTATCAAAAATATTTTTAAAAAACACTAAATCTGCCCTCTTAGTCGCCCTACTGGTCGCCATCTCCCCCTGGACTCTTTTCACCTCTAGGGCTGTTTATCAGTCAACAGTGGCTCTGTTCTTTCTACTCGCTGGCATTTTTCTTAATTATTTAGCTATAAATACCCAAAAAAAATGGCTCCTACTTCCCGGAACCATTCTCTGGCTGCTCTCTGCTTTTGCATATCACAATACCAAAATTGTCGCCCCTCTATTACTCTTAATTTTTGTACTTCTCTATAAAAATGAATTTATTTCCCTCATTAAAAAGTCCCCTCGTCTTATCTACTCCTCAATTTTTCTCTCCCTAATTCTTATAGTTCCTCTCGCCTTCAATATCCTTAGCTCCGATTCCCGTGCCAGATCAAATTGGGTTTTTATTCTCAATGATTCAGCTATCAATACTATTAACATTAACCGAAACCAAATTGAAAACCCAATTATTGGCAAGTTAGTTGTCAATAAAGTCACCTACTTCTTGCCCATTTTTGTCAATAACTATCTTCAATTCCTCAATCCGGTAAATCTATTCTTTAAAGCCAGTGGTCACCATCACTACAATCTCCCGGACTATGGCTTAATCTATTCAGTTCTACTACCCTTCTTCTATATTGGCCTCATTACCACTCTTTTAAAACTCAAAAAAAATAAAAATAATCTCTTTCTCATCCTCTGGTGGCTAATCGGCCTTCTTCCTGCCGCACTTACAACCGGAGACTTTCCGGTTCTTAGGGCCATGACCATTCTGCCTCTCCCTTTCATTTTTATCGCCAAAGGTATAAGAACTACGACAAACTTATTCAAAAACAATTTTTCCAAAAATATATTTCTCACCACAATTACCATCCTTACACTTATGCAATTTTTAAATTATTGGAATATTTACAACTATGATTTTCCTAGGCAATATTCACAAAGCTGGCAATACGGCTATCAGCAAATGGTCAAATACATAAAAGATAACTACCAAAACTATGACCAAATCATAATAACCAAAAAATATGGCGAACCCCACGAATTTATTCTTTATTATTGGCCCTGGGATCCAAAATCTTATCAAGACGATTCCAATAAGATTACCGACTTTCATTCAGATTGGTATTGGGTAAATTCCTTTGACAAGTTCACCTTTTTAAATGACTGGGAAATTAAAGAAAAAACACTAAATTTATCTCCCAAAACACTATTAATTACCTCTCCCGACAATTACAATAAAGATGACTTTAATAAATTAAACTCTATCTACTTTCTAAATGGTCAGCCAGCCTTTGATATTCTCCAAAATGAATAACAAATCTACTTTATTACTTATAATTATTACCCTTTTTGCCTTTTTCTTTCGTATCTACCAAATTAACAAAACTCCCACCCTTCTTTGGGATGAGGCTGCTTTAGGTTATAACGCCTATTCAATTCTTCAAACTGGCAAAGACGAGTATGGCAACACCTTGCCGCTTATTTTTAAATCCTTTGGTGACTACAAACCTGGTGTCTACGTTTACCTTGCCACCCCTTTTATTGCCCTTTTTGGTCTCAACACCATCTCAGTTCGTCTCCCTTCAATTATTCTTGGCTCACTTATCCCTCTACTCCTCTTTCTTCTCACCAAAACCATCAGCCCTAAATCACAAAAACTTGCTCTCCTTTCTGCATTTTTAATCAGTTTCAACCCTTTTAATATTCACTTCTCCCGTGGCTCTTGGGAAACCAACGTCCTCACTTTTGAACTAATACTCGGTTCATATCTGCTAATTAAATATTTTAAGCAAAATAAAATCAGCCATCTTTTTCTATCTTCATTAGTTTTTGGGATATCCCTCTACACTTATCAAGCCGCCAAAATGATTTCCCTACTATTGATTCTTATCATTATAATCACTTTCAAAACATCCATAAACATTAATAAAATAAAACAATATATATTGTTTTTCATCTTACCCCTATTCCTCTTCTCCCTTCCAATACTCCAAGGCCTCTTTTTTTCATCCGATTCCAATAGACTAAAAGTTGTCTCACTTTTTTCTTATCCTCGCTCAGAACAAGAAACTACTCAAATCCTCTCAGAATCTAATCTTATCGATTATCAAATATTTCACTCTCACCCCATCTTTTTTTCCAGAAATTTTCTATCCCGTTATTTTAATTTTTTCACCCCAGAATTTCTCGCCTTTAAAGGTGATTGGCAAAACCTCCGCCACTCCGCCCCCTACATCGGAGTCATACTTTATCCATCACTAATATTTTTTATCATCGGCCTTTTCTCAAAAACTCTTCACAAAAAGCAAAAACTCTTTTTTGCTCTATGGCTACTAGCCGCCCCTATACCCGCCGCCCTCACCCGAGATTCAATCACTGCTGTCAGGGCCATGTCTTTTTCTATTCCTCTCATCTATTTTGTTTCTCTCGGAATCCTCAATACTTATCAACTTATCACAAAAAAATATATAAAATTATCCTTTGTTTCAATCTTATCCTTAGCCTATTTACTTTCTTTTATATACTATTCAGACCTCTATCTAAACCACCTTCTTAAAAAAGACCCGGGGCAATATCTCTACGGATACCAACAAGTTATGGAATATGTCATTAAAAATCAAGACCATTATCAAACTATCAATATTACCAATTTTTATGGTCAACCATACATTTATTATCTTTTTTACTCAAAATATCCACCAAAAGATTACCAACCTCAATCCATTCTAATAGGGGACTCAGTCGATACCGGAACTATTGAAAAAATTGATAATATTACTTTTTATGGCTCTGACTATGTCAAAGCCCAAAATACTCCAAATTCCCTAACTATTTTTTCTCATGATGAAATTCTAAGACAAGGTATCGACAATCTCCCAGACTTTAAAGAGAAATTTATTCCATTGTCACCTATCAATAATATTTCCACATTCTATGCCTATCACAATTAAAAAATATCTACTTCCACTGATTCTTTTCCTCGCTATTCTATTACGATTTATAGATATAAACACCATTCCCTCCTTAAATCCCGACGAAGCCGCTCTAGGCTACAACGCTTATTCATTATTAAAGACCGGCAAAGACGAACATGGAGTCTCCTGGCCACTTCACTTCAAATCATTTGGCGATTACAAACCCGGTGGCTATGTCTATCTCGATCTGCCTTTTACTGCCCTATTTGGCTTAACTCCACTAGCAACCCGTCTACCAAATCTAATCCTTTCAGTTCTAGCCATCCTATATTTATATAAATTTGTATTTCTATTATCTAAAAACAAAAATCTAGCCCTTCTATCGGCTCTGACACTAACAATTTCTCCTTGGCACATTCACTTTAGTCGGGGAGCCTGGGAATCATCAGTTGCCCTCTCTTTTATCTTAATTGGCACCTATTATTTTTACAAATATATTAAAGACAATAAAATCTGCCATTTTTATCTTTTTACTATACTTATCATTGCTTCTTTATATACCTATCATTCGGCCAGACTTATAGCTCCTCTTCTCGTTTTTGTTCTCATAATCCTCCACTTTCAAACCTTATTAAGCAGATTTAAAAAACTAGTTATTCCCCTAATAATCGCTATTCTGATTACCCTACCCGTATTAATTTCGTTTTTAAACAATGGTGGCACTACCCGTCTTGGAGGGGTTGGATTAATGGCTGATTATGGCCCAATTGCCAGAGCCGAAGAACTATTAAATCAACATGGTAACGTTAAGTTGGTAAACAGAATCGTCCACAACAAAAGACTTCTTTACACTCTTTCCTGGGCCGAAAAATATTTTTCTCACTACAACCTCAATTTCCTTTTTATAAACGGTGATGAGGTACCCAGATCAAAGTCTCCTGAAATGGGACAACTCTACCTAATCGAACTTCCACTTTTAATCCTGGGTATTTTTTCCCTCCTAAAAACAAAACTTTTTTCCAAAAAAAGTAAAAAATTTATCTTTTCCTGGTTATTCATTGCTCCAATCGCTTCATCGCTAACTTTTCAAGCACCTTCGGCCCTTAGGAGCCTACCAATAGTTATTCCATTCTCCATCATAATCGCATTTGGTCTCTACCAACTCCAGACAAACCTCTCTTCTCTAAAATCTAACAAACTTAAGATAACTTATTCTTTCTTAATATTAATCAGCTATCTCTACTCCCTAAGCTACTTTACCCATGCTTACTTTCTCCATTCCCCCCAACGCTATCCCTTCGCCTGGAATTCTAAATTTGAAGAAATAGTTCCTTATATAAATTCCCAAAAAAACAATTATCAAAACATCTATTTAACCGATACCTACGATCAACCCTATATTCTCTATCTCTATTATTCAAAATACGACCCAAAAGTAATTCAGTCTCAAATTAAACTTACATCACCCGACAAATTTGGTTTTTCTACCGTCCGTCAAATCGACAATATCTATTTCCAAAATATTTCGGATTTTTCTTCTCTAAAACCCAATTCTCTTATCATTAGTGATTCAAAAGATGTCCCCGGGTTTTCACCAACAAAAATTATAAATTTCACAAATGGGCAGCCAGCCTTTAAAATATATACTAACTA
>DFZG01000024.1 GCA_002382075.1 Candidatus Shapirobacteria bacterium UBA4062 | reverse complement strand
GACCATTTTTGAGCATGTTCCCGACTGGCCTGACTGGGCTGGTAGATACCCATAAACCAGAAATAATCGTATTTATCAAATAAAGGCTGCCATTCTTTTTGGGGAATATTGTCGATGGTTATTGAGTGCTGATATTTTTTTGTAAGTTGATCTATCCAAAGACGGGTATTAATTAGGTAGAGGCGTGGATGCTCTTTTGTTTCCGGAGTTAAGTTTTCTTTTTCGCGATTCTGAAATAAATTAAATGATTTTTTAAATGATTCAGGGTTCATATTTTTTAAATCTATTTTGAGTTTAGATTAAAGACAAGATTAATAGTAGTAGGGACTGGAAATTATTTTAAAAGTAGATTAAAGTTTAGTAATAATGCTAACAAAAGTTTGGAGTGCTGCAAATTATGGTTTGGAAGCGGTACAGATTGAAACCGAGGTGAATGTGGCTGAAAAAGGCTTCCCCGGTTTTACAGTGGTGGGTCTGGCCAGTAAGGCAGTTGAAGAGGCTAAGGAAAGAGTGAAAACAGCCTTAGTTAATTCTGAGATGGAATTCCCGACAGCAAAAATAACAGTTAATTTGGCGCCAGCTGACTTGCCAAAAGAGGGTGCTTGTTATGATTTGCCAATAGCCGTGGGGATTTTGGCTTCGAGTAATCAATTACTATTACCCAAAGAGAAGGCATATTTTTTTGGTGAATTGTCGCTTGATGGAAGCTTGAGACACTCAAGAGGCGTGTTTTTGTTGGCAATTTTGGCTAAGGAAAAAGGGGTAAAAAGAATTTTTGTACCCCGACTTTGTGCCAACGAAGCAGCGGTAGTTGAAGGAATAGAAGTTTATCCGGTTGATTCTTTAAAAAATTTGATAAAACATTTAAATGAGACTAAATTAATTGAACCTTTAAAATATGTTGAAAGCCAGGATTTACTAGATGAAGCTTTAGTTCAGTTTGATTTTTCGGAAATATTAGGCCAAGAATCGGCCAAAAGAGCTTTAGAAATAGCAGCGGCTGGTGGCCATAATGTTTTTTTAATGGGACCTCCGGGAAGCGGTAAAACAATGCTTTCCCGATCTTTACCAGGAATTTTACCACCACTGTCTGAAGCAGAAAGCTTGGAAGTGACAAAGATATATTCGATTACCGGCAATATTCCGCCGGGAGGATCATTAATCAGAAATCGACCTTTTCGATCGCCTCACCATACAACTTCACAAGTGGGCTTAATTGGCGGAGGGAGTAACCCCCGCCCCGGAGAAATTTCCTTGTCCCATCGGGGAGTTTTATTTATCGATGAATTTCCCGAGGTAACCAGAATGAGCTTAGAAGCATTGAGACAGCCAATTGAGGATGGGTACGTGTCAATCTCCAGAGCTTCTGGTTCAGTCTCTTTTCCCTGTCAATTTATGTTAGTGGCAGCGGCTAACCCTTGCCCATGTGGCTATTTGGGTGATGCAAAAAAAGAATGTAAATGTAATGTTCATCAAATAATGAATTATCAAAAGAAACTTTCCGGGCCCATAATGGACAGAATCGACATTCATCTAAACGTGCCCTCGGTGGATGTTAACAAATTGATGGTTAACAATATAAAAGTTAACAATGAAAAATCGGAGTCTATAAGAAATAGAGTAATTAAGGCCAGAAATATTCAAAAAGAGAGATTTAAAAATACTAAAAATATATACAGCAATTCGGATATGAAAAATAAACATCTAAAAGATTGGGCAAAGCTTGAAGATGGAGCAAATTTGTTATTAAAAACAGCAGTTAATAAATTTTGCCTGTCGGCCAGAACATATTTTAGATTAATAAAAGTTGCCAGAACGATTGCTGATTTGGCCGAGTCTAATAATATAACCGAATCTCATATTGCTGAGGCTTTGCAGTATCGAGTTAGGAGTGGGGAGTAAACAAACCCCCTGTATCCCCCTTGACCCCGCCGTGGCGGGGCAGGCCCCAGCAGTAGCGGGGCAGGCGAAGGAGGAGAAATAAAAATAAATAAATATGAATAAAGTAAAAGAGGAAAATTATAAGAAAGGGCGTGAGGGTGAAGATTTAGCTAAGGCTTATTTATTAAGAAAAGGGTTTATTTTTATTGAAGCAAATTTTGAAAACAAGATAGGTGAAATTGATTTGATTATGAGAGATGGGAACTGGTTGGTTTTTGTTGAAGTTAAATATAAAAGTGACGATAGGTTAGGTTTGCCGGAAGAAATGATTAGTAGTCGGAAGATTTGGCAAATTAAAAGAGTAGCTGAAAGTTATTTGGTCGAAAATAAACATGATTTAAAAGATTTTTGTAAATATCGGGTAGATGCTGTATGTATTTTGGGAACAAATATTAAACATTATGAAAATATAGAGTGAAAAAAATTCTAATTTCTAATTTCTAAAAATAATGTATAAATGGAAAAAGTGGCCGATAAAATATATTTATAAAAAAGATTTCCCTAAACAGCTTAAAGAAATAAAAAATTGTCCGGAAAAGCTTTTTTATCGGGGTGAGTGGAATAATAATATTTTTGAAAAGTCACTGGCCATAGTAGGCAGTAGAAGAATGAGCCGTTACGGACAGGAGGTAATTGGTAAATTTATGCCCTATTTAGTGTCAAACAACATAACTATAATTTCCGGTTTTATGTATGGAATTGATACAGAATCTCATCTACAATGTTTAGAATATGGAGGTAAAACGGTGGCAGTACTGGGTGGGGGCTTAAATATATTAACACCGGCGGAAAATGATGGTTTGTATACTAAAATTTTAGAAAATAATGGATTAGTGATTTCGGAATACGACAGTGGTTTTCAGCCAACTCTTTGGAGTTTTCCCCAAAGAAATAGAATTGTGTCTGGTTTGGCGACTACCGGGATATTGGTGGTGGAGGCGGGAATAAAGTCGGGGTCGCTGATTACGGCCAGAATTGCCCGTGAACAAGGTAAGAATGTTTTTGCTGTTCCCGGTCAAATTAATAATAGTATCGCCGGTGGTACTAATTATTTAATAAAGAATAGTCTGGCGAAAATGACGACAGAGATTGAGGATGTTTTGGGGAGTAAGCAACTTATGGTTCAAGAAGATTTGTTTATAAGTAATGACCCGATTGAAAGGGAAATTTTAAATGGACTAAAAATTGAACCGTTGAGTATTGATGAGATTTGTATTAAAAATAATCTAAATATTACTCAGGCTAACAGTAAAATAACTATAATGGCTTTAAATAATTTAGTTTTTGAAGAGAACGGTAAAATTTATATAAAAAAATAATGGAAACTCTAAGATCTTTGTATGATAAGTTTAATCGGCCAATATTCTTAAGAATCGAAAGTCAATTTGGAAATCTTTTAATAGAAGACATTAACCCAAACGAGATGAGTGATAGTGAAATTTTTAGAAGAGCTACAGGTGGACGAGGAAAGGGTAAACCTCATGCTCTGAAACATTATCCTAAAAATGAGGGTAAAATTAAATTTTCTTAAAGATAATTGGCCCAGTCGGCTATTGGAGCAGTGTTACCCATAATAAAGTTGATGGCGTAAAGAATAATAGCGGGAAGAATTATTAACAATATTATTATTACTGATTTCTTGGTTATTTTTTTAGCAAAAGCGAGAAGTAAAAATGGATAAACTGGGGCGATATAGCGGGAGATATCCCGGTGAGAAACTAGTAGAGTAGCAATAACAAAGATGGCTGGAAAAACAGTAACAATATCAAATTTGAACTTTTTGATTAATCGATAAACGGCATAGATGGATAAAAAATAGATATAAATAATTTCTTCGAGCCAAATAGAGTCCACCCAAGTATTGTTGGAAATAAAAACCAAATAAGGTAAAAAGTTTAAATGAAAGTTGTCACCACTATGAAAGTAGGCGAAGAAATCCCCTGTTTGGAGATAGTATGAATAAAAAATAAGCAGTAAAGTGATTGGAGTTAATAAATAGGGATAATATTTGGCGATTATTTTTGATAATTTGCTTTTATGTTTAAGAAGTTGGTAAACGGCAATTATGGCGTATGACAGGGTTAATAATATACCCGGGGATTTGAGTAGCTGGGCGAAAGCAGCAAAAATGGCGGAAAGCCAAATTCGGTCTTTTTTAAAAAATATGATTGAAGTTAAGATAGCGCCAATAAACCAGGCTTCGGGAGCGCCAATGGAGCGGAGGATAAATAGCCTGGCCGGAATAAACAGCAATAAGGCAGATAATATAAATGATCTTTGGCGGTTTAAAAATAGTTGGAAAAAATGATAGCTTGAAAGTGATAAAAAGATTGAACCAAAAAGGGTCGCTAGCAGCATAGCTTTGGGACCGGAGGTAATCATATCAAAAAGACGGATAATTAGCGGATAGCCGGGTAGATGCGCGGGGTAATATTCGAGAGGTTGGGGCAAAGAAAATTCCGGACCAATACAATCTTTTTGATAACCACACTTACTGATAACCAAATAATTAGGACCGTCATAATTTGAATAGACAGTTTCTAAACTAGATGCAGGAAAGCCGATTTGTTGGGGTAATTTAAAATAAAATATTAGCCAAAGCGAAAGTGACGAGACGACAGTTAGTAGTATTAATAATAGCGAGTGGTTTTTGAAAAGCTTGGCCATTTGTTTGATTTTACTACAGTAAACAAATGATTAATAAGGAATATTTTTACCTGAGGCGTTTGCACACTTATATTCGGGCATAGAGCATTCGTTATTGCAGGTTGAGTCCTGATAATAATATTTCGGACATAAGCTAATATCAGGATTGTGGTAGAGTTCACAGGAGCCTTCTTTGCCACCTCCGGGGGCACAGACATAAGAACAGCGAAGTAGAGACACATTGGTACTGGAAATGCCATAGTTATAATTACAGTCTAAGCCACAACCTCCACGACATTTGGCAAAATCGATGGAAATATCATGGTCGTTTTCTAGTAAAGTGTACAGGCGATAATAGGAAGTGTCTTCGCCTTTTTTGGTTTCATAATAATATGGCTGATGTGTAATAGGATCACAAGGTAGACTGTTAATTAGGGTGGTTTCACCGAGAATAAAAGGTTGATCGCATTCTGTCAATTTATCTGGAAAATGACCTTGGCTATCGTAATATTCTTCGAGAGCGGTTCGGATTTTTAAAAGATCAGCTTTCCGACTAGCGTCACGAGCTTTCATTAATTGAGCTGGAACGACTAAATAGGATGTGAGAATCAGTATCATTAGGATAATGATAACGACAATAATTTCGATAAAGGACATCCCCGACTTATTCTTAAGTTCCAAATATTTTCTCATTGAGCGATAATTAAGAATACTTTATTTAGTGATAAATTGGAAGTTTTTGTGTATTTCCATTTATTTTGATAAAATTTGAGTGTTTTTGAAGGCCCTATCGTCTAGCGGTTAGGACATTTGGTTCTCATCCAAATAACCGGGGTTCGATTCCCCGTAGGGTCACTGAGTGAATAATTATGGAAATAAATAATTTTTTTAAAAATAGGGCTGAGACAAAAAAGTTTGGAGTAGATAAATTGGGTTTTAATTTTGTGGTTAACAAAAACTGGGGCAAAGAAAATTTTAAACATGTCGTTCTTTTGACAGGTATTCCCGAAAAAGCTGGCCAATTAACTGATAAAGAGAATTTAAATTTGTTATTTGATCAAAAATTAGCTGTATGCCAGGTTTATTATGATGGTTTTTTGGTGGATAAAAACAAGTCGAGTAAATTAAGAGAAAGTACTAAGAAAGCAATTTTTTCAGCAAAAGATAACCCAATGATTATTGCCTATTCAGCTGGTGCGTTGAATTTAACAAATTTTTCAGATGATGAAATTAATAAAGTTTCTCAAGTAGTTTTAATAAACCCATTTTTAGGAGATAAAATTATTTCTGACAAACTTCGTGTCGTTGGTAAAATTCTACCGAAAACCGATATGGTTATTAATGAACTTAGAGTTGGACTGGAAAAATTGGCTCGACTAAATAAACTTAAGGTAATTACTTCTAACAAAGATGATTTGTTAAATAGCGAAGCGATTGTCAACTTACTTGGAAAATTTTTACCAAAAGAAATGTTTAGCGAAAGAAATGGAGATCATGGTATAACTCAGCAAGAGTTACTTAACATAATTAATAATTAGAATGATAAATAATCCTGAAAGTAAACCCAATGCGTGCATTGCAGTATGTACCTGTGGATGGATAAGTGATCCATATTTATTTGAAGTTGAAGGCGGTGAAGATTGTGCAAAGGTTAGTGTAATAATCGAAACTAGATTGGGGCATTTAAGAGAAAAAGCTGTTGAAAATGGTAACGGATTAAAACACCAAGTTTCTTACGAAAAAGTGATAGCTGAAACTTGCTAGAAAGGTAGATCTTCGGGAATGACGATGTCTTCGACCACATCTTCGGTTTGGATTTTGTCTTTGACAGGAGCTGTATCTGGAGCCATCGATGATTCATCCTGACTTTCGTAAGAAGACGGTCTGTTGGTAAAAGGAATGACAGTATCGGCGACAATTTCGGAAATATATCTTTTGGTACCGTCTTTGGCCTCGTATTGACGATTTTCAATACGGCCCTGAATAGACACCTTAACACCTTTTTTAACTGTGTTGGCGATGAATTCACCCTGTTTGCCCCAGACGACAATATTGTGAAAACAAGGCACGTCTTCCCAGTTGTCCCCTTTTTTGATGGAGCGATTAGTGGCGACTCCAAAAGTACAAACTGCCATACCTGAGGGAGTAAATTTTAATTCTGGATCACGGGTAACGTTGCCGGTGATGATTGCAAGATTAATGCTAAATGCCATATGTTTAATTAAGTAGTAATGTTTAATTATAACTTAATATTTAAATATTAAATAACTATATTTAATTATATATATGATATAATATAGGCTATGAATAAAGAAAAATTTAATCCTAAAAATACTAATTGTGAATATAATGATATTTGCAAAGGACTTGATGATTGTCGGATATATAAAGGAATGGAGCATCAATTAATAGTGTCAGCAAACATGGAATATAAGGTCGGCGAGAGAACATTTAAATGGAACCAAAAAGTGGCTAATGACTTTTTGAAAAGAAGTATTGATACTGCCGGTAATTGCCCTAAAGCAAGAGATGTTGAAATTAGAGGATACGAATTGATTAGTAAAAAATTTGGAACTAATTCTTAATTCCCACCAA
>DFZG01000069.1 GCA_002382075.1 Candidatus Shapirobacteria bacterium UBA4062 | reverse complement strand
GATAGTATCTAAATACTTCCTATCTGCATCAGACAAACCCAAATTATCCACCCCCAGCATTTTCAAAGCTTCTAATACTTCATTACTAGTAATCAAACCATCATTTTTTATTTGGGCATAGTCCCGAACCCGCCTCAATAACCGGTTGGCAATCCTCGGTGTTCCCCTCGACCTCCTGGCAATTTCTGCCGCCGCCTCCGGCTTTATCTCCACTCCCAGTACTTTAGCTGTCCGTTCCACAATCTCTCCTAAATGATTTTCTTCATAAAAATCGAGCTGTTGCACATAACCAAACCTATCTCGCATCGGCCCGGATATTAATCCTATTCGAGTTGTTGCTCCAATTATGGTAAATTTTTCCAAATTTAGCCTGACTGATCTGGCCGACGGCCCTTTACCCAACACTATATCCAAAGCATAATCTTCCATCGCACTATACAAAGTTTCTTCTACATTTTTATTTAACCGATGAATCTCATCGATAAACAAAAAGCTACCTTTTTTAAGTGAGGTCAAAATCGCCGCCAAATCACCGGCTCTAGTCAATGCTGGACCTGAAGTTATCTTTATGGTCGTCCCCATCTCTTTAGCCATCAAAAATGCCAAGGTGGTTTTTCCCAGTCCTGGTGGACCATAAAATAAAATGTGATCCAAAGCTTCCCCTCTCGACTTGGCCGCCCGAATAAAAATATCCAACTGCTCCCTTAGCTTATTCTGACCAATAAACTCATCCAAACTCTGTGGCCTCAGACTTTTTTCTACCTGTTTCTCTTCAATCTTTACTTTTGGATCTAAATTTTTATCTGTCATTTTTTCTTCTTTTTTGTTATAATACCTCTAATCACGCCCTTCGGCTTCAAAACCGAAGGGATATTTTTTTGAATTTCACATAAAAATATTCCTTTATTATCAACCAACTCTCTTCCCAAAGACCCATGTCCAAAAACCACTATTATTTGTTTATGTTTAATTAATAATCTGTTATATAAAGTTTTATAATCACCGTCCCCGGAAAAGAATATAAAAGATTGGTATTTGTCAATTAATTCAAAACAATCCAACCCAATCTCCAGATCAAAATCACACTTCCTCTTTAAAAAAAAGTTTTTACCTGTTTCGTCAAATATTTTTATAAATTTCACCTCTTTTTTTACCAACGTATATCCATATTTCTTCACCTTCTTTAAGAAATCTCCCGACTTTTTATTTGTTTTATCTTCACCAAAATAAAACCTAATCTCTCCAATTTCTTTATATTTTTTCAAAAAATTAAATAATTTTATCTCATCTACTTCTTGTTTGAGGTTTTTTGTCCATCCATAAACATTCGCCCAATCAATCAAAACCAGAGTCTTCCCTTTTAATCTAAATTCAAAATTTTTATCAGCCATTTTAACTCAAATTTTTTAAACACCAACCCAATTGCTCCTCCACCACTACCAAATCTATAGGCATNNTTAGCGTAGGCGGATTTCAAGTCCAACACTCCCAAACCCCCCACCTTACTCTTTAAATCAACAATAATTCTTTGAGCTGATTTCAAACCAATCCCTTTTATCTTTTTGAAAAAATCCACCTCAGCCTCACCAATTGCTTTTATTATCTCCCCACTCTTTTTCTCTGCCAAAATCCCCGCCGCTGTCCTCGGACCAATTCCCGAAACCGTAATTAGCATTTTAAACAAATCTAAATCTTCCACTGTCTCAAAACCAAACAGTCTCACCTCATTTTCCGACACCGCCGTATAAATAAATAGCTTTATTTCTTCACCAATTCGTAATTCATAATTCTTAATTGATACTTGCACCTCATACCCCACTCCCCCTACTTCCACTTCCACAAAATTACTCCCTACTCGGCCAATTATTCCTCTTAAACTTGAGATCATACACCCATCATATCACAAACAATACCCGAAACTATTCCTCTATCTTGTCAACATGTTTCAAAAACCATCGTGGATTGTCCCATTCTGGTTTCAAACCTTTTTCGCTGTAATTAAAGTTTACCGAACCATAAACATAAAAACTAAAAATATCATGTATCACATCTGGTTTTTCCTCAAGGAAATCAATGTTCCAAGAAGACAAATATGCCTCATATTCCATTATCTCTACCGGCATTTCCGGATAATATTTTTTTTGCAGGGCATGTATCAATTCATGTTCCAGCATTTGAGCTGATTTTCGCAAATCTATTTTACTTTCATATGAAATATTCACCCCAATAGAGTTGTTTTCTTCCGAATAAACTGCTCCTGCCGCCCCATGCTCTTCAAAAAAATTACCAAATTCATTCTTGTTTCTAATGCTTACTTTTTCTCTTATGGCAGTTTTTTTAAGCATATCAATATATTCTGCAGGATTAACCACACACACTTTTCTGTTTTCCGGAAAACTATACTTTTGCCTAACAATCTTTTGGTCCTCTCGTAATCGATCGGTTATTCTATTATCATCGGGCTTCATTCCTGTCAATAATTCACACAATCTCGATCCTTGACTCTGATTTTCCCTGAGTTTAACTATTTCCTCT
>DFZG01000032.1 GCA_002382075.1 Candidatus Shapirobacteria bacterium UBA4062 | reverse complement strand
TATCCTCTTTTAAATCTCTTCCAGGCTTAGGGGTAGAGGCTTCAATCAACCAAAAAACCTATTCACTTGGCAAATCCAACTCCGGTCTAATCGAACTCAAACAAGGTTCCCAAGTCCTCGCCACCTTCGCCATTTCTGACACCCTTAATCCTCAAGCCCCAGCCCTAATTTCCGCCCTCCAAAAGCAAAATAAAAAAGTTTTTATTATCTCTGGCGATCATTTAAAAAACGCTCTGCCTATCGCCAAATTATTATCCATTCCTCAAAAGAATCTATTCACCAATGTTTTACCCCATCAAAAAACTGCCCTAGTCAAAAAACTTCAAGCAAAATATAAACCCCTCGCTTTTGTTGGTGACGGCATCAACGATTCTCCTTCTTTAGCTCAAGCCGATTTGGGGATCGCCATGGGGCAGGGAACCGATATTGCTATTGAATCGGGCGATGTTGTCTTAATGAACAACAAATTATCCTCAATTCTCACTCTTCAAAAACTCTCCCTTTCCGCCACCAAAAAAATTCATCAAAATTTTTTCTACGCCCTCGTTTACAACTTAACCTTTATCCCTGTTGCCGCTGGTGTATTTTCCTCTTTTGGGCTCACTCTCCGCCCCGAATTCGCCGCTCTAGCCATGTCCCTCTCTTCCATATCGGTTGTTCTAAATTCCTTGTCCTTAAATCGATTTCGTCAGTAAAAAAAGCTTTCTTCTTATCATCTCAAAGTTCATATTTTAACCTGCCTCTTTTTCCATAATTCACACTTTCAGCCATATCTTTTCCTACCATATATTTGTTCACTAATTCTCCTTTCTCGCAACCCTCTGCCTTTTCCTCTATGTAGTCTTTCGACTCTTTCCCGGTTTTAAACATGTAAT
Source organism: Candidatus Shapirobacteria bacterium UBA4062 (assembly GCA_002382075.1). Lineage (GTDB taxonomy): Bacteria > Patescibacteriota > Microgenomatia > UBA12405 > UBA12405 > UBA5615. Next base: position 23,573 of record DFZG01000032.1, on the reverse strand, counting down.
TAGCCCCTTCAAACTTCGGTTTAGGCGATTCACACTCAATCCATACCCATGCCAAAATTCTGCCATACTTGTCATTCTGGTACCTGTCATATTCCAACCACACCCTCTTTCCTTCAACCAGCTGTTCTAGTTCATCCTTGGCTTCTAAATAACCCTCTTTACCCCTGTCTGGTGCATTAATCCCCAACATTCTCACCTTCTGTCCCTCTTTCAAATAAAAAGTGTCTCCATCTTCAACTACTTCTACTATCCCTGACTTGGGAAAAATTACTTCCGCTTCATAATAATTCTTTATTTTTTCAATATTTCCGCTTCCATACAAACTGGCAAAGATGATCCCTGGTATTAATACCGCCGGGACTCCCTTCTTTGCCAGCTCCTTAAAGCTTAACTTTTTTGCCACAATTTATCTTAGCACTTTGTGGTTTACATCACTTTATCAATCAGTTGTTTCACTTGTTCAAAAGGCAATGCTCCAGGAATAAATTCCCTTTGGCCATTTTTACCAATAATCACTCCACCTGGCGTTCCTTGAATTCCAGCGGCCGCTCCGCTATTCATATCAGCGCTTACTTTATCGGCATATTTATCTGAATTTAAACAGGTTTCAAACTTATTTTTGTCTACTCCGACACTTGCTGCCAAATCTCCTAATTCACTCAGTTCAAGATCTGGCATTTTTTCAAACATCAAATCCGACATTTCCCAAAAAGCCTCACCTCCTCCCAATTCGCCCACACACTCAGCCGCTTCGGCAGTTTTCTGGGCTTTTGGGTGGAAAGGTAGGGGATAGTGTCTATAAACCCAAGCCACCTTATCTCCATATTCCTCCAAAACTTGTTCCATAGTTGGATGAAAACTTTTACAAAAAGGACATTCATAATCCGAATATTCAATCACTGTTATTTCTGCATTTTTACTCCCTCGCACATATTCTTTGGCATTTACCTCTGGTATCAGCGATAAATCTTGAGTGGGGGCAGTTTCTGGCTGATCTGTCACCACCTCTTCTGAAAGCACCTTGTTGTCAGTTTTTCTCACGCTCTCAAACAATATTCCTGCTCCAAAAAACAGTATCATCATAATTACTAACCCTACTCCTATTACTGTTGGAGTTATTTTCAAGTTTATCTCTTGGTTTTTATTTTCCATTTGTTGTTAAATTAATATACTACTACTGTAGTTATATTAGTTTAACATGGGTTATCTTATTTATTTTCGTCTTATTTCGACTTCAAATACTTGGCTATCTTTTACCACAATCAATTTCCCGTTTTCGTTTTCTCCTAATCTTTTTAAAACCGAATTTTCCTCGCTGGCAATAAAACCAGGACCATTTTTCAAATCAACCCTCACTGTCGGCACCATCTTTTTTCCTGCTAATTCCTCTCGAATTAGTCTCTCAATTTCCGCGGTATTCATACTCATATTATACCTTAAATAAGACCAATTACCAGCTACTCCCTCCGCCACCCCCAAATCCTCCACCTGAAGATCCGCCACCAAAACCCGACCCACCGCTCCAACTACTTCTGCCGCTTACCGAATAATTGCCTCTGCTACTCGGATTACTCCCAATCGCACTTACCGCTCCAGCTCTAAACAAGTCCAAATCTCTCCCCAACACCATGCCTGTTCCCAAATACTCCGGACTACCTACTCCCAATGCCTCCATTTCCTTTGCCAACTTTTTCACCACCCCTAGCGTTATTGCCAAAGGCAGTACTTCACTTAAAAATAATCTCTTTTCGGCAATTTCTTCCCTCCATTTTCCTTTTTCAATAAACCACCTCAAAGATACCGCTTGTCGGTAAAAATTATAGCCTTTAGCTGTTTTAGCTACCATTTTTGACGCCAAAAATATAGTTGGTGTCAATAATACCATCGATACTAACAGTGGTCCTACATTAAAAGACGTTACAAAAAACCAAGCAGTAATGCCCGTTGCCGCCATATTTATTGCTGTTACTCCTCCCATCCATTTCCCTTTTGTTTTACTCGGTTTTTCCGAAAAACATTTTTCGGAAACCAAAGACTCTTCTACTTTTTCGATTAATTTTGGCAAATGCACATAAAATTTATCTTTCAGTTCCGAAATTTTCTTTTCCCCCACTACTCCCGTTTTAGTAATTTCTTTCCCCTCTTTCTTCAAAGAGGGGTTAGGGGTGATTTTGACATTTGATACTTTTACTTCACTCACATTCCCAAAAATACTCTCCAATAAAAATCTTTGATACTCCTTTATCTCACCTTTTTTTACCCCGCTACGGCTGGGGCCTTCACCCGTTCCTACCATTTTATAGTCTGTTTTACCAAATATTCCCTTTTTTTCAATTTTTTCAATTTTCAAAAAACCTCTCCTCGCCAGATCCACAATTTCTGCCACCACATCATTCAAATCTACTTTTTCATCTATAATCATTCCCACTTGTATCGGGCTCAACCCCTCAATTTTTTGATAAACAGTTGATAGGGGATTTTTTTCAAACAATTTTGTACTTCTCTCTTCTGCTCCTTCCTCCACATAAAAAACATTATCATTAATATATCTTCTATCCCTCCCTTTTTTCCACCAAAAATATCCCATTAACAGCAGGGGAATAATCGCCACCACATATCCCCAGTTATCCCTAATCATTCTCATTATTTTTTCTGTTTTTGTCGGCCCTCTTAGTAAGTTATCTTTTGCAATCTGGGCCACAATTGTCATTTCTCTTCCCATCCCCAATTCTTGATCACTTTCAAATATTGCCCTATTACCCTCATTTTCACTTACACATCCTTTTGTCGTTCCTCCCGACACTCCCGCAAAACAATCTATTTTTTCGATTTTTCCAAAATCCGACACAATTTCGGCTCTGGTTTTTAGTATTGCCGTATCCCACTGCCCCCCGCTCACATTCCAATAAATTTCCGGTCCTTCTCCATAGTCCATCACTACATCTTCTACTCGATACTTAATCACATATGTCTGCTTACCGTTTAAATATATTTCTTCTCTGCCTATTTTTATTTCTATTACCTGATCATTTTTACTTTTACTAAAATTCCATCTTTTTCCCTGATCATCTGTCACTGAAATTATTGTCAATCGACTATTTATTGTTTTCCCTCTAGCACTATATTGCCACGGTATTGCCCTAATAATTCCTCTTTTTTTTATCAAAAAATCAGCCACAATTTTTTCTTCCACCACCAAACTACTCTTTTCTTCCAACACAATTTTGCTCTCAAAACTATCGATTACATAACCTGTGTTTGCCCAAACTGTTCCCCTAAAACCAAAAAAAATCCATCCCAAAAATATTATTACCCAAAACCTCTTCATATCCTATCTTATCACCGTTTTTTCTCAAATCATCGCCGCATCTGCCAGTTTATCCATGCTCTTCACGTAAATCAATTTACCCTTGTTTACCAGTAATTTATTCTTTTCCATTTTCAAAATTTGCAGTGTCACCGTCTCTCTGGTCAGTCCGGTCATGCTGGCAATCATCCGATGTGGCGTCGCAAATTTAATCACCATTTCCTTACCTTTTGTTTCTCCGTATTTTGTCACCAAATTATGAATTACTCTGGCTACTTTCATGTAAGCATTTCCCGAAATCAAATACTCAATATTACTAATGAACTCCATAAATTCACCCATCAATTCCTTATTTATTTGATCCGATAGTTCTTTATCTTTATTTATAAAGTCTAAAGTTTCCTCTCTATTAGCCACCCACATTTCTACTGGGGTTACCGCTTCAAAAAAGAAATGATTTGAAAATTTATTAATTGCCTGAATTAGAGATAAATAAAATACCGGTTTAAACAATTGCAAAGTCACTTCCTGTCCGTCCTTGGTAATGCTATAAACCCGCACGTATCCCGATTTTATATAACAAATATCTCTGAGTTCATCTCCTGGCCTAAACAACAATTCTCTCTTGTTGTATTTTTTAAGTCTGNNAAATTATAACCTAGCTCACAAATTTCTTCTGTAATCCAACTAACTAAATAGTATATACTACCATTATAGTACGATTTTATTCTTTTTCAAGCGCCTCCTGCCATTTCCTAATAACTTCAAAACCTTTTTCCCAAAATTCCTTTTTATCCACCTCAAATCCCTCCTTTTTCAACAGTTTAATTGGATCCTCGCTCCCGCCCGCCGCCAAAATTCGGTTCACTTTTTTGGCTACTTCATTTCCTTTTTCCTTATACTCCATATAAATCGACAAAGCCAACAATTCTCCAAAATTATAGGCATAACAGTAAAAAGGACTATTCACTATATGCGAAATATAACTCCATTCATAACCAAATACTTTATCAACTTCCACTGATTTTCCAAACTGGTGTTTTAAGTTTTTCAGCCACAAGTCAGCCAATTCTTTTTCATTTGACCCTCGGCTTATCATTTCATGCGCTTCTATTTCAAACAACACAAAATAATTTTGTCTCAATATAGTCGCATACGAATCCGCCATCTTGTTCCACAGCATTGATTTTCTTTTTTCCTTATCTTTTTCTTTTGATAATATTTTTTCAAACAAAATTGTCTCTCCCAAAGTCGACGCCGTTTCCGCTAGCGGCAAATTTGCACTCTGAATACTCGGATAATGTTTGTTTGCCAGTAAAGAATGGATTCCATGACCCAGTTCATGAGCCAAGGTGTATACATCTCTCAAGCTACCGGTATGATTCAGCAGCACATAAGGACTAATTTTTGGCGATACTGTCGCACAAAATGCTCCATTAGTTTTGTTAATTCTTGGCCACACATCTACATGTTCCTCTTTTAATATTTTTTCCGCTGCCTCCCTCCACTTAATATTAAACTCTCCAAAAACTTCCAACACTATTTTTACCGCCTCCTCGTATTTATATTCTTTTTCTTTTACCCCTCCCGGTTTTGGGGCGTACAAGTCAAACCTCTTTAGTCTTTTGGTATTCATGGTTTTGGCTTTGTATTCAAAAAATCTTTGAAATACTCCTCTTTTTTCTTTCACCGCCGCCAACAAGTTCTCAATTACCTCATCACTAATTTGATTCCCAAAATTTCTCATCGAAATAGGGCTTTTATAACCCCTTATTTTTGCTTCATAATCCCAATCTCTCACTACCGCCTGATAAATTGCAAAAAATTTATCAATTTCCTTTTTGTGAGTCATAAACATGCTTTTATAGGCCCCTTCTCTCACCTTTGCTTTTTTAGAATAAAAAAGTTTTGTCAATTCCGCTTGAGTTTTTATTATCTTCCCCTCCACTTTATATTCCAAGTCCATTTCTATCATTTCTCTCAAATCAGTCAGTACCCCCACCCCATTTAAATCCTTATTATCCACAATTTCTTCTTCTCTGATTTTTAAGTTATATTTTGCTGCCTCTCTTGAATAATTTAAGTTGTATTCCAAATCAGGGATGACTGCAAATAATTCTTTTGCTCTTTTATCGTCTAACTTTTTTACCCCTTTTTGCTCAATTCCTTTCAACCAAAAACCAATCACTCTCATTTTTCGACTCAGTTCAATCGCTACCAAATCCACCTTTGATTTCATTATTTTTGCCCGCTTGTTTTTTTGATCCGCCGCTTCCATTAGTCCTGGCAAATAGGCTAATCTCGAAAATTCCTCTCCCAAATTTTCCCCGAACTCCATCAATTTTTTAAACTCATCTTTACTCATTTTCGGTTCAAGTTTTTTTACCCATTCATCGATTTTGTCAATTTCCGTTTTTACTTTTTCTAGCCTTACTTCAAACTCTTCTTGTTTGAAAATATCATCCAGATTCCATGTTTTTATTTTTTTCTTCATAGTCTATTTTACCCCGCTTCTATCTTTTCCTTCACTTTCTATTTTCTGTAGGTAATTATCAATTTTTCTTGGGTACTTAATTCATCAAACTTTCTGCCTCTTCTGATATATCCCTGTCCAAATGGCCTGTGAGGAATTTTCCCTTCCACTCTCTCCTCTGATTCAGTATTTTCCGAGTTTGAATAAGTATTTTTTAGTTTTTTCAAAAAATCATCTGTTTCCATTTTTAAATTATAAACATAAAATACCCTTACACCATGATTAATCCCGATCTAGATTTTGAAAAATCACTTCTTCCCACCAATACCCGCTTTTTGCTGGGTATTGACGAGGTTGGTCGTGGTCCTTGGGCTGGTCCGGTAAACATCGGTGCCTTCTTAATCGATTTAAATAATTTTGACTTAGATTTATTTCAAAAACTCAAAGTCCGTGATTCCAAAAAATTATCTCCTAGTCAGCGCCAATCTATAGCCAAAGAGTTTAAAAACCAAGGCTTTGATTTCAAAGTATTCTCCGCCTCCTCCAAAACCATTGACGAGCAGGGGATTACCTTCGCCATTGATTCTCTGATTAATTCCGCCCTTATTCACTTTCGCTCCCTTTTTGATTTTGCTCTTGTCGATGGCAAGTTTAATTTTGCTTCCCCTCAGATTAAATCACTTGTTTCTGCCGACTCCAAAACTTTTTCCGTCGCCTCCGCCTCTATTATTGCCAAAGTTGTCCGTGACCTAAAAATGATCGAGTATCACCAGTTTTATCCCCAATATGGCTTTGATAAACACAAGGGTTATGGCACCCGCCAGCATCTTTTGGCTCTTCAAACCCACGGTCCTTGTCCTATCCATCGATATTCCTACCGTCCCCTCATAAAACTTACTGCCAAATAATTTTTTTAACCAAACCTTCTTTTTCTTTTTCCTCTAATTTATATTTTTTTATTCCCACTTCTTCCCTCTGTCTTTTAACTTCATACATCATTATTCCCGCCGCCACCGAAATATTAAAACTTTGCACCATTCCCTCCATTGGAATATATACTTTTCTATCCGCCATTTTTATGGCTGTTTTGCTTACCCCACTGTGTTCATTTCCCATCACCAAAGCTATTTTTTTCGCCCTCAAATCTGATTTATAAAGACTCTCCGCTTCTTTGTCCAACACGCTCACCACTATTTCGTAGTTTCTCCTCTTTAATAACTCAAAAGCCTTTTTACTTGAACTGAATATTTCATATTCTACCCATTTATTGGCACTACTCGAACTCGTCTTTCCCACTGTTTTTGGATTAAACGGTTTTTCCTTTTCAAAAATCAAACCAATTTTTCCAAACCCCAAACCCTCAGCCGTCCTCACCACCGCCTGCACATTATGCGGATCATGGACATCCTCCATAATAATTATTCCTTCTTGTCTGTTGTTAATCAGTTTTTTTACCTTGTTTATTCTTAAAGTATTTTCCATAAGCCAATCCAATTATTAACCAAATCACCGCCAATCCTAGATAATAGATATCTCTGATTTCTATTTTCAACATTGTTTGTGCCACTAGATTGGACAAGTCTTCGTTTACCAATCTCAATTTATCCGTCATTCCCACAAACCTTAATCTGTCAACCAAAAACCCCATCATTCTTTCTCCTTCTACCACGCTATATCTTAATTGCCCCAATATTTTTATTAAAAACATTCCTACCACCAAAGGCCACAAATTAATTTTGCTAAAAATTCCAATTCCTCCCAACAATATTATTCCCAAAACAAACACATTAACCCTTTTACTTCTAACCAGATTTTCCCCGCTATAAATTCTATTCAAAAAAGTTTGATCGTCTTTTTCAAAGTAATCCTCAAATGCCATATTTTCTTTATATTCAATTCTTTCTCCCAGAATTTTATTTTCTCTAAATTCAGGGGTCATCAACCATTCGCCAATTCTTACTTCATCCGGATTTTTCCCACCATACGTCATTCTGTAAATTTCCTCTATTTCCGACATATTCACATCAGCAATTTCGTTTTTCTTTATCCAATCCAACTGTTTTTTGTATTCATCAATAAAACCCACACTTTCAATTCCCGTTTCCAGTCCCACTGTAATTTGTCCCAACTCATTCCTTTCGTCAAAATAAATGTTGGCTAATTTTTCAAAATAATTTGTATCCAATCCCTGACTAATATAATCATTAGCCTGTATCGAATAATTTGATGTTTTTGGTCCTTCACCCGCAAACGCCAATTCTGGATCTCTCAGTGCCCACTGAATTACTAGTACCTCAGATTTTCCCGGAGCCAAAATATTATATTTTGCCGGATAATAAGGATATCCCCACCATTGACCCCAGACTCCATAACTATCCGTCGTCTTTTGATCAGTCACTATCATGGCTGTCTTTATTCCATATTTTTCTTCCAAATAATTCAAACTCCAACTATCTATCCACCAGGCTCCCACCGATTTTGGCCAATATCCCCACTCATTTTTAAAATCTTTCATCATCGCATCAATCAATTTTTTTCGCCCCGATATTTCATATCCCGACAAAAACACCGCTTCCGGACTGTACCACGGCCGGTTAATTGGATAATAAACTCTGGCCTTTTTTGCCAAACTTTCACTCACTTCCAAAAATAACCCCAATTCTTGCTTATCATCAAATTTTCTAATTTCCGCCATTAAATCTTTATCCCTCAACACCTCATCTTGCAGTAACCAGGTTGCCTTTAAGTCTAACTTAGAAATTGCCCCGTATTGTTCCCTCACTGGCTCCAAACTCTTATCTTTCCACAATTCTCTACTTCTCACCGGGTTTACAATTGTAACTACCTTCGAGGGTAAGTTAATTTCCTTTCCTCCATAATTCACCATCAAACGGTCATAAATATTTTTGGCCGTTAGTTGATACCAGTCCTCAAATGCTTTGCCTCTATACACTCGATAATTATTTTTTAAAATAATTTCTCCTTTTGGACACTCATATTTATTTCCATCACAAAAACTAATTATCTCTCCGTCTCCACCCACCCTGTTTTCCAAGTAATACAAATAAAAAATTGGCAAAGACACCATGTCCGATTGCTTATAGTGAAATATTTTTACATTTCCTTTTATTTCTTTATCCAATTCCGCCTTAATTTCCAACATCTCTTTTGCTTGGCTTGGTTGGTTCCAGATCACTTGCCAATTACTTTTTATAGCTAAAACCAAAATTATTCCCAAAAATATTCCTCCGACTATTTTTTTCCATTCCCAAACTCTGCTTATTGCCCAGGCTGTCAAAAAAACAATATATCCGTGAAAGGCAATCATATATTCTCTCGACCTCACTCCCTTATAAAATCTCATCACCAACACCGAAATTATCAAAGAAATTATAATTACCCACCAGGATTTTGGCAATTTTAAAAGTTTTTTTCTCGACAAAAATACTGTCACCACTCCCAGTCCCAAGATTAAATATCCCAAATTTGCCTCACCCGCTATCACTTTGCCAAACAATTGTGGCCAGAAATCCCTCAATTCTGTCAGCCATCTTACCGGTACGTAAAACTTTTTAACCCCTTCCGTGTAATATTCAAACACACTTTTAATCCACACCCAATTATTATTTATCTCAAAAATTATCAGAGGCACAAAACTGGCTATCCACCCCGCCCCCGTCATTATTCCCGCCTTAATTTTTTCTCTCATTTTAAAATTATTTACCAGTATGGCCGTCGCCAGCAACGCCCCCAGCCCCAGTGCCTGAAAATGAAAATTCATCGATAGCCCAATCAAAAAGCCACCCAAAACCCCCCAAGTTTTCTTTTTTTCCTCAATCATTTTCACCAAAAAATAAATTCCCCAAGCCGTCGACCAGCCTACTATTACCGTATTAAGCATATCCGGTGCATTTTCCACTAATCCTGTCGCTACTGCCGCCATCAGCCCCATAATTATTCCCAGTCTTTTTCCTTCAACCTTCTTTCCGATTAGATAAAAAGCCACTACTGTACTCACCGACAAAATCGTAAATCCCACCCAAGGTCCCATTATCCACCCAAAAGTTAACTTTTCCCAAACCATAATTATCCAGTGGTACCAAGGTCCAAAGTTAAATGGTCCGGCCGAAGAAGGGGAGCCAATTACCGGCCAGACTCCATTTTTTAACCCATACATTGCCATAACTGCATCCCTGGCCTGATCCTGATTAAGTATCCACCTGTTCCCATAATTCAAAAACCTAAAAACCACCGCCACGATTATTATTAATCCCAATTTCCAATCCACTTTCTTCATTTCCATATTCTATCAATTTAAAAACTATCCCCATCAGTTATAATTTACTTATGACTACCAAAAATCATAAAAAACTATCCCGACCCCAAGAAGATCGCAAAATTGCCGGCGTTTGTCTCGCCTTTGCCAATTACTTTGACATCGACGTCACTCTCGTCAGACTGTTGTTTGCTTTTATGTTTATTATTGGCGGCTCCGGATTTATTTTCTATCTGGTTTCCTGGATTCTTATCCCCGAAAGTAACTAGTTTTTTTGATTCTCAAGGTTGTACTTAATCCAACATTAAAGTTATAATCTTAAAAATGACTCTTCCCAAAGACATTCAACTATCTCATTGGCAACAAAAAAGATTTAATTATTCTGATATAAAACAGAAAGCTCTCGACCTTGAAAAATTAAAAAAACAAAAAGCTGAATTAGATACCGAAATTAACTTAGATTCACTAACCGGTCTATATAATCGTCGTCTTTTTGAAAAAATTTCCGAAGATTTAGACAATAGCCCCGACGTTGGCCTTGTCATTTTTGACTCTGATAATTTCAAACAAATCAACGATAATTATGGTCATACTAAAGGTGACGAAGTTTTAAAAAGAATTGCCGACGTTATAAAAAGCAACTGCCACACTCGTCTCCATTCTGTCGATGATCAAGTCCGGGCTTTTGACTATCCTTTTCGTATCGGTGGTGACGAATTTGCCCTCATTTTAATTCAAATTCAACTGGAAGATGTCTCCAAGGTTATCAATCGTATCACCGATAATCTCAAACAAGAAAACATTTCTCTTTCCAGTGGTTTTGCTGTTACTTCAAAAGACATGAATTTCAAACAAGCCTTTATCCAGGCTGATCAAAACATGTATCAAGACAAACGAGCCAAGCAAACCACTTCTTAATTTTTAGCTTCTTTTCGGGTATAATTTCAAAGCACTGGGTTTATCCGTCCTGCCCCGCCTTCGCTGGGGCCTGCCCCGCAACGGCTGGGGACTGCCCCTCTGCAGCCGGGGTTTTCCCCTCTTTCGCTCGACCCGCAACTGCTGGGTTCAAAGAGGGGGTAGGGGGTGATTTTGTCTGCCCCGCCTTCGCTGGGGCCGGTACCATATCGAAGGACGTAGGAGGGTAGTGTCCCAAAGGGACCCCTTCGGGGGTTCATTACCGACAGTGATAATATAAATGTATGAAATATTACCTTTATATATTAAGAAATTGGGACAATAAACATTGGTATATAGGATCAACAAAGGATATAATGTTGAGACTAAAACACCATAACAATGGTCATACCTTTTCAACAAAGCCGTATCGACCATGGAAAATAGTGTACTTTGAAAAATTTGATACTCGGAAAGAAGCATTTCAACGAGAGATGTTTCTTAAATCTCCAGCTGGTTATCAGGAGTATCTGTCGATAAAAAGATCTATTGGAGGAGTCGGATAGTGGTTCATTCCACACGCTTGGAAAGCGTGCGTCTGAATAAGACTCGGGGGTTCGAATCCCCCCTCCTCCGCTTTACCCGCCATAACGAAGTGAAGGTGGGCTTCCCCGGAAGTACCATTACTACCGGGGTTTTTTTGAAAAAATATAACGGGTAAAGCGGATAAATCCGCTCAGGTGTATTATAATTGTATGTTTTATTACGTTTACTTTTTAATAAATAACCAAAATAAGCATTACATTGGCTGTACTAATAATATTAAAGACCGGATTAAAAGACATAATAGAGGGGAAGTCAAAGCGACCAAATATTACGTACCCTGGAAATTAAAATCATGTTTTATTTTTGACAACCGACATACCGCTTTTAAATTTGAGCAATACCTAAAGACTGGATCTGGAAGAAATTTTATGAGGAATCACAATATTTGGAGCTAACTGAAAATAAGTTCTAACTGCGTCAATGGTTCGCCGCCATCCTTCGCTGATTACAGCTTCGGAATGGCGTGCCAATTTGAAATATATTTAAAATCTGGATCCGGGAAAGCATTTGCCTACAAAAGGTTTATTTCTGAAGCTTTAACAAAAGATTTTCTGAATGGTAGAGTGCCCCATGGTCTTACGAAATCGAAGATGAAGTAGACCCCCTTCCGCCAAAGCGTCAAAGTTCTAAATCCCATTAAACACTAGATTATCTGCAAATTTGTGATATATTCGATATAACTACATGGTGGCAAGACAGCCGAACTTTGAGTCGGACCAATAAAACTTGCAGCGGTAGCAGGACTTCATCCCATTCGATGAACCAATAAAACCTGCAATGAAAAATTATTATAACTTAACTAAGTTTTCTCTCGCAACGATTTCGTTGTGTTTCAATACGGTTATATTGTTGACCGTATTTTTTTGGTCTTTTTCAAATTATTTATTCATATATATTCAGAAATGATTAACTCAATTCCTTTGCCTTATAAAATATCGGGAACGAAAATAACCATCCCCTTTAAGGCTATCTGTTCGGTTACTAATAAAGAATTTGGAGGCGATATTATTATCGAATATCGTCCCGATAAAAACGCCTTGGAGTATGTTCACACAGAGGAGGTAGTCAGCACTCTAGCACTTCAAAAAATTACTGCAGAAGATTTAGTCAACCAAATTTATCAGGAGATTAATGACTCAATTAAACCCACATACCTGAAAGTTATGGCCGATGTTAAACATTCAAATGCACACCAGCCAGTTCAAGTTTGGTTGGAAAGTTAAGTCTATGAATTTTATATTAATAATAATTTGGATAATTGGGATTACTTGTTTTACTTTAGTCGGGAGTTTGTATGCTCGTAAGTATCATAAGCCCGATTTGCTCATCGGTCTCTATGTCACTTTTATCTTGGTTTCTCAGATACTTGCCGCTAAAATTTCTGCTTTTAATTTGGGATTTGCTACATTTACTGGTCCAAGCGGAGTTTTGGTTTTTTCGATTACTTATTTATTAACTGATATTGTCAACGAGAAATTTGGTCGTCGGGAAACACACAAAATGATTTTTATCGCTTTTGTTTCTCAAGTGGCAATGCTGTTCTTTTTGTGGCTCGGGACCTCATTCCCCCCAGCACCTTTCTGGACACTTCAAAAAACTTGGGAACAAATTTTTGGCGTTGTACCCAGAATTACTCTTGCTAGTTGGGTAGCATTTTTAATCTCAGAAAATGTTGATGCAATCATTTATCAGTATTTCAAAAAAATTACAAAAGGAAAACATCTTTGGACCAGAAATGTTTTTAGTTCCATACCTTCTCTTCTCCTTGATAGTTTAATTTTTATTCCACTTGCCTTTGCTGGTCTTATGCCAATAATGCCATTAATTGTTGGTCAAACTGCACTCAAGTGGATTGTTGGACTAATTAATATTCCGTTCATGTATTTAAATAAGGCTATTTTAGGAAAGGAGATAAATAATGAAAAATAAGAAGGTAATTTGCTTGATTAGTGGTGGACTAGATAGCGCTGTTGCCTCAGCTATTGCCATCAGCAAAGGCTATGAACCAATTTTTTTATTTATACGATATGGTCAAAAAACACTGAAAAAAGAAGAGTGGTGTTTGGATCAATTAGTTAAGCATTGGCACATAAAACATGTTCATAAGATTTATCTTCCTTGGATAAAAAAATTTGGTGGTTCGGCACTCCTAGATAAAAATATTTCACTTGATGAAAAAAACTTTCGCCTAGAATACGTCCCATTTAGAAACTCAATATTTTTAGCTGTTGCCACCGCATTAGCCGAGGTAGAAAAAGCTGATCTTATTGTGGTTGGTTCTACTGGCGGGGACCATATTTGCCCAGATAACCGATCTGAATTTATTAAAGCATTTCAAAAAATAATATCCATGGGAACTATGTTAAAAAAAGATATAAAAATTTTCCATCCACTGACAAAAACTGATAAAACCGGAGCTGTCAAAATTGGCGAAAAATTGAAAGTACCCTTTGAACTTACCTGGTCTTGCCACAATAAAACTGACGTTGCTTGTGGTCATTGTAGTAATTGTCTAGCTAGAATTGAAGCTTTTAAATTAAATTTTATTACTGATCCAATTAAATATGAAAAATAATAAAACAGTTATTTTAGGTTTGAATGGTTGGTCGGAGAGAGGTCATGACGCTTCGGCGTGTCTAGTAATTGGCAACAAAATAGTTGCTTTCGCAGAAGAGGAACGATTTAATAGAAAAAGATATAGTTTTGATTCTATGCCTCAAATTTCGGTTGCATATTGTTTACATGAGGCGGGAATTAACGTTGATGATATCGATTTTGTTGTATATGGATGGGATTTACCCCTTGAATATTCCTTAAGAGGAAGAAAGCTTCCTAATTTTAAAGAGCATATAATTTCTTCAATCTTTCCAAAAACGTTATACAAATATAATAAAATTCCACAAATTGAATTTATAAATCACCACTTATCTCATGCAGCCAGTTCGTATCGTCTCAGTGGATTTGAGGATGCTTCAATATTAGTTTTGGATGGCCAGAGTGAAAACGCTAGTGGTACTTTAGGTTTTGTAAAAAACGGTGACATAAAAATAATTAGCCAAATTCCAATTGCATATTCTCTGGGATATATGATGGAAGCAGCCTGTAAATATATAGGTTTGAGAACATCAGATGCTGGAAAATTAATGGGGTTGGCAGGTCATGGTAAAAGTGGACATGTTTTTGAAAACTTTATCTTCAATAAAATGAATTATTCAATAAAAGGTTTTCCTAAAGATAGATCTTTGTTGAAAAATTCTCTTGATGAACAAGAAAAAATTATTGATGTTTGGCATAAATATTTTAATGAAAATTTTAATATTAAGACAGAAAAAAATAATCAATATAAATCTTTGAGCGGTACAATCAGTTCTGAATTATGTTTTAATCAAAGTCATAAAGATTTTGCTTATTCAGTACAATTATCTTTAGAAAAAGCAGTTATTTATTTGGCCAAATCTCTAATTGATTTTACCGGTTGTAGAGATTTAGTTATTGCTGGTGGAATAGGGTTAAACTGTACTACCAACGGAATATTAATTTCTGAAAATATTGTCGACAATCTTTATATCTCTCCGGCGACAAACGATGCCGGAGTCAGTATTGGCGCCGCATTAGAAAAAGCATATGAAATAAATAGATCAAAATTTGAACATCTTAATCACATTTTTCTTGGACCAAAATTTAACGATATAGAAATAAAAAAAGCATTAGACAGATACAAAATCTTATACAAAAAAGTAAATAATATTGAAAAGATTGCGGCAAGATCACTGGCTGATGGAAAAATTGTAGCTTGGTTTCAAGGTCGAATGGAGGGTGGACCCAGGGCTTTGGGAAATCGCAGTATTTTAGCAAATCCAAAAATTGGTTCTATGCATAATGTTGTTAATGAGATTAAATCCCGTGAAAATTGGCGACCCCTAGCCCCAAGTATTTTGGAAGATTATCGAACAGATTATTTTGAAAAGAGCAGTTTCTCTCCCTTCATGCTTCAAAATCATAAAGTGAACAAAAATAAAGCCAAAGAAATTCCAGCCGTAGTTCATATGGATTTAACATCTCGGTACCAATCTGTAACAAGGAAAACCAATAAAAAATATTATCTGTTAATAAAAGAGTTCTATAAAATTACCAAAACTCCTGTCATTTTAAATACATCCTTTAATATTGCTGGAGAACCTATTGTTTGTACTCCAGAGCAAGCCATTCATTCATTTTATTCAAGTGCGATAGATTGTTTAGCCATTGGAAATTATTGGATTACAAAAAATGAAAAAAAATAAGCTTCCTTTAAGTATTATTATTCCCTGTGCCACCGATATTAGGATAAAAACTTGTCTCGATAGTATTGATGAAAATGTTGAAATAGTGGTTGTTCTTAACGGTCCAATCAAAGAGGTTGTTAACATCGTTAAAAAATATCCTGTGAAAGTTGTCACTTTACCTGAAAGAAATCTTCCCAAATCTTTAAACGCTGGAATTGAAAAAGCTACCAATAAAAAATTTATATTAATGGATTCAGATTGTGTTTTTCATCCTCAAGCGATTAAAAAGATATTTCTAGCCCTGAATAATAATTTTGTTGCCAAAGGTAAGGTAATATTCCAATACAATAATTTAATTTCTAGATCAATATCAAGAGTCAGAGACTATACTAATGCTGATACGGTCAAGGCTTATAATCCTTTTTTAGGGCTTAGAAAAGATTTAGCCGATAAAATTGGTGGATTCTTTTTTCACGGCGATATATATTGGACCGAAGACGCCGATTTGAACAAGAGAATTGTTGCAGCTGGAATAAAAATCAAATCGGTTCCAAGTGCTATTGCCTATCACCCATCCTTAACCTTAAAGCAAGATCTAAATAGTGCATTTAAATATGGAATTGGTAAACGAATTAGGGTAGAAAAAAATATTGCTAAAGGTATCGGATCACATTATTCAATGATATTTGACGTTGCCAAAAAAAAGGGTTTATTAAGTGCAATATATGATCTTATATGGAACAGTTTTTATATGGCTGGTTATTTTTTCCAGATAGTTAAAGACCCTTATAAAACACGGAGGTTAATAAATTAACATGAATAAAAAGAAAAAAAGAATAAATCTAAAAAAAATTGAGAAAGAATTAATGGAAGCAGCGCGATTTCAGGATAATTATGATTTGTAAACAATAAACTTAATTGCGCCAGCTAGCCCTACTTCTTTAAAATATTTTTTAAACACAACATTAAGGCATAATGCAATTGCAGAAGGCTTGTTGGGTCATAGACCTTACGCTGGAGCGGAAGGATTTAATCGAATTGAAGAAATAGCCTGCAGGTTGGCTTGTCAACAATTTGGAGCTGACCATGCTAATGTACAACCTCACTCGGTAAGCCAGGCAAATCAAGCTGTTTATCAAGGATTACTTTTAAATGGTGACAAAGTTTTAGCAATGAAATTTAGTGACGGAGGACATTTGACCCATGGGCTAAAAATAAATTTTTCAGGAAGATTTTTTAATTTCAACTTTTATGGTACGGGAAAAGATGGAAGACTTGATTACAAAGCAATTGAAAAACAAGCAGTTGAATTTAAACCAAAACTAATTGTCTGTGGTGCTTCTTCATACCCAAGAAAAATTGATTTCAAAAAACTAAAGAAAATTGCAGCAAAAGTAGGGGCTTATCTAATGGCAGACTTATCACATCCTGCTGGTTTAGTGGTTGCCAATAAGTTTCCCCAACCTTTTCCCTCCTGTGACGTAGTAACTTTGACTTTAGATAAAACTATGCTGGGACCTCATGGTGGAATTATTTTATGTAAAAAAGAACTTGAGCAAATAATAGATAAAGCTGTTCATCCGGGAACACAGTCAAGTGTACCTTTGAGACGAATATTTGAAATGACTCAATGTTTATTAGATACATCTAAACCATGGTTTTCAAAATACATCGACCGACTTATGATAAATATGAAAGTTTTTGAAGAAGTATTTAATAAACTTCCCGGGTTATTGGTGACTGGCGGGAGTGACACTCACTTAATGGTGTTGAATACTTATAGTGTTTTGGGGCTAACAGGAAAATATTCAGAGGAGATACTAGAGAAAATTGGTATATTAACAAATAGACAAGTAGTACCAGGCGATACATTAAAACCATATGTTGCCAGTGGAATCAGATTGGGAGCAACTTGGATTACGGCAAGAGGTTATCGGCCCGAAGAGGTAAATCTTATCGGTAAAATAATTTTAAAGAATTTGACAAATCCGAATGATGAAAAGATTCAAAAAGAATCCAAAGCAAAATTGAAAAATCTATTATGGGTTAAAAGAAAAAACGATGTTTGGAAAGATGAAAATATCACGATATAGATTTAAGTTTCCAAATACAGTATTATTTATTACCGGAATTCCACTTTCGGGGAAATCAACAGTAACTCCCTTAGTTACGGCAGATATTGAAGGTTGCGCTACTCAATCAATGGATATTTTTAGACTACTTTCACAGGAATTTGAAAATAGAAAGAAGCCTTCAAGTCGGAACTCGTTTGTGAAGTTTGGTTCGTGCGATAGTTACCAAAATATTGGTAACGGTAAATATACGCCAAAGAATCTAGTTATAGGATTCAATAAGTACGCCGAGGCAGTCAGTTCTATTTTACCTTTTGTATTACCAAAGTTAGAAGCGCAAGGAGTCCGTGACATGATTTTTGAGGGGGTACAACTAACCCCGTTAATCGTTGAGCCCTATCTAAGAAATAGAAACAAATTAATTATTTTAACTACAAACGAAGGAAGATTAAATCTTAATCGAACTAAGTTATTCGGAGACGATAGAGAAATGTTAGAAAGATATTCTACCGACAAACTGTTTATATTGCAAAACAAGATAATAAAACAATCAAAACTGATTAAAAATAGTAGTTTTACACTGGTTAAAAACAATAATGATTACCATACAACAGCAAATGTAATTATTGAGTTTTTGGAGAAGGCAGATGTTATAGAGACATTGACAGACAACAAATGATGGAAGAACTTATCAAACAAATTAAAGGAGACAGGGTAGAAAAGAGATATTTTAATGAGGTATTCTTTAACCAGCTATTTTCCACAATTTCAGTTCCTTTACTTAGAACTAACCTGCAATTAAAGCAAATCACTTTAAAAAAAATAAACAAAGAGTCTTTCAACAACTCTGATTTGAAGATTATAGGAGAACATTTAGCATTAATCCACAGAAAATGTCAGACATTATCTAGTGTTTGGCCACCAGGAATATTAGATAGATACAATGCCCAAAAAAAGTATTCAGAATTAATAAATAGTTATAAAGAGAAAGTCTCAAAACCAAAGATTGGATTTACGCATGGTGATTACAGACTTAGAAATATCATGAAAAATAAAAAAAAGATATATATCTCAGATTGGGAGTTTGGTGGACTCAATTTCATTTATTGGGATTTGGCTATATTTTGTGCAGATTTTCTTCACAATCAATTCCACCTTAATTATGGTGGCCTATCTTTAATATATTTTATTGAAGGCTATATGAGTAAAAATTATTTATCTGATGATGAGCTAAACTTTTCCCTTACGTTGGGAGGGGTCGATGTAGTTTTTAATCATATTAGTCCAAGAGTTGGCGAAAAAATACCTGAACCAAACACATTATTCAAAAATATTACAAAGAAAGAGATAGACTTCCTCTTGGGAACAAGCTTAGTGAACTTGAAATAATTTTATAAATTATCAATTGCCATCGCCAACTGACGAACTTCCTGATTGTTCAGGCGACTGAATGGTTTACTGAGAATTTCAGGCGATAATCCAATTCTTGATACCAATGACTTCATTGTTTTCATTGAATCAGGATCCATCTCTCTCCTACCGACCGGCATTCCATTCAAATCTCTCACCGCTCTTTTCAATTCACTTCGTGTTTGTCTACGATCAAAACGGTGTGATAAATCTTTATCTAAGATTTTTCCAGTTTCGGAGCCAGATGAAAATCCGTTTAAGACTTTGGCCAAAGTTAAATTAGCCGCCTGGTCGAAAACAATTTTTTTTCTTAGTTGAAATCCAAACATTTTTCCATCTTCGGGAAATTCTTTTGGTGTCAAAGAAATAACATCTGAATCTGTTCTAGGAACTGGCCAAAAGCAGGTTCGCGGAACATGTATAGTTCGGCAAACGTCAAAAATACTCGCGATAAATGATAATCGGGTATACCGGTCATCATAAGGATTTGTCATTGTCATTGTCGTAGCCAAGTTGTCACCCACCAATAAAGTTATATTTTCTATCTTATCGGATACACCAGCTAGTGTTGTTAACAGTGGTTCAGAAATATTAAAGGGGATATTACCGATTACCTGATGTCTAGCATCTCTATCAAAATCAGCCCATCTAGCAAAGTCAAATTTTAATGCATTTTGAATAATTACCTTGACATTAGGAGAATTTTTTAAAAGAATATTTTGAGCTTCAACAAAGTCAGGAAAAATTTCTAAACCAATCACATTGTAGGCTCTTTGAGCAATTCCTCTTGTAATATTTCCGGGACCAGTACCAATTTCTACAACATCAGCCCCTTGAATTGTTGAGTTAGCCACCTTATTAACCATTGACGGATCTATTAAAAAATTTTGACCTAATTTTTCTATTGGTTCAAAAGTCAATATTTTTTTTAGTCTATCTTCAGTCACTGCAGGTAATCTTTTTTCTTTATTCATGCGCCTATTATATTATAATATAGGTCATATGTAAAATAACAAAATAATAAAATGGTTTATAATATAATATGTTTCAAAAAAAAATGAATCAAAGGATTGAAGAAATTACTAAAAAACTAGAATTGCGCCAGATAGTGGTGGCAAAATTTTTGTATTTAATTTCTCGACCATCAAAATATTCCAGTAAGGAATTAATCAGAAAATTAGGCTTACCTCAAACACACTTATATCGATTAATACATGAATTTACTGATATCATAGAAAAGAATTCAAAATATATTTTTGTAAAAAAAAGCATGGTCAATGAGATTCGAGAAATGTCAAATAAAATTAAATTTGATGAAAAGACTTATGATTTAAAAAGAATTAGAGAAGTTTTAAAAAAATACCAAAAATTTAGACCAAAGCCAAACAGAGATTTAGATCAATTTAACGCCACTATCAAAACGACTGTAAAAAGAGTGATGAAACTATTAAATAACGGAGATCTAAATGACAAAAAGGTAGCTTTTTTAGGTGACGATGACTTGGTCTCGGTTGCGGCTGCTCTAACCCATAAATGCAATAAAATAACCGTATTTGAAATAGATAAACGACTTAACGAGTTTATTAACAAAATATCGAAAGAAAATGATCTGGAGATTGAAATAATTGAACAAGATTTATCTCAACCCATCGATAAAAAATGGCTTGATGAATATGATGTGGTTTTTACCGATCCTCCTTATACTAAGGAGGGAATTAATTTATTTTTAAATCAAGCGATAAAATTAATCAAGAAAAACTTTTTAGGTAGAATCTATCTTTGCTATGGAAATAGTGATCGAGCCAGAGAGAGGGAGGTAGAAATTCAAAAACTGATACTTGATCACAATTTAATTATTAAAACAAAGCTCCCACAATTTAACAAATATTTCGGGGCAGAAAGTATAGGTTCACAAAGCTCGTTGTATATTTTAGATTGGACACCGAGTACTAAAACTATCGAATCAAATTTTAAAAAAGTTTATACAAATGACTAATTTTCCTTTTTTTCAACACTATGCTATCAAATTAATTTTTACCAAAGAGGTAGAAATAAACGAAAAATTTATTGATCAAATTGCCAATTTATTGATTAACAATCTTAGATTAAATGTAGTTAAGCAAGAAAAACACCAGTTTCCCAATAATGGTTTAACCAAATTTTGGATTCTATCCCAATCACATCTAGTTATTCATTCTTGGCCGGAAAATAACGCCCTCCATTTTGACTTAATGACCTGTCGCTCGACAGTCATTACTTCAAAAATTATTAAAGACTATCTTTCTCCTTTTCCTATAAATGACATTTCTGTGACAGAGCTAAAATATTAATATTCTATTTTTATACTGTTTCATTTGTCTCACCTGCCTGCCGGCCAGACAGGGGGTCAAAGTTCTATGCGACCCCAGTGCTAGTCAAGTATTATCCCAACCTGCTTGTGTTTATTCTCCAAAGCAACATTTTTCGGTAAAATAGCCTGTAATAGGGTAAAATTAATAGATCTAAATACGTTTTTGTAATGATAAAATATAATCAGAAAAATGAACTTAACGGAAAACAAAAGTATTCCTACGGATCAGCCATTTCAAATAGTTAAGTACGACTCTTCGGTAGATGATATAAACACCCTCACTCCAATGGTGGACACAGCCTACCAGGCAAATGTCGATTTTTTTGGTCAAAAGGCAAAAGGTATTCAAGTTAACTTTGTTTATTCGGATGAAGAATTAGCCTCGGTTATGCCATTTGCATTTCAACCTTGGCATAAAGCTTTTGCTAAGGGAAATTCAGTTTGGGTTTTTAGTCCAACATTACCAAAAGGGTCTCAACTCGAACGTCGATTAACTCATGAACAAGCTCATATTTTTACGAACCAAATATTTGGATCGACTAATCCAAACTGGTTAAGAGAAGGTATTGCCTGTTTAGTGGCAAATCAATATCCTGAAACCGATGGTCTTTCTATCGATACAACTGTTGGTTTTGACAAATTACATTATGCCAAAGATTGGCAGAGTAACTCAAAATATAAAAGATCAGATTTCTTTGTAAAATATTTGATTGGAAATTATGGCAAGGACACTTTGTTTAAATTAATGTCACAAATTGTTCCAAGAATTAAATCAAATAACTCTCCTGAACAATTTTCTCAGTTGTTTGGTGAAGTTTATCCCCAAAGCTTTGTAGTAATTGAACAAACTTTTTTGGATCAATATCCTAAATCAGTGCAAATAAAGGAGAAATAACTTATTTGGATAAAATAATTCTACTCCCTAACCCTATCTCAAAGTTCTATATTTAAAAAAGAAGATTAAAAATCAGTTATCAAAACATTTAAATATAATTACCCAATAGAAGCCCCAAGTTGAACATAAACCTCTTCTATTTTGATTTCATTACTGCCGGTATTGCCGCTGTTTATGAAAAATGACTCATCTCCAGTAAATAAATGGATAAAGGAACTCTCTAAATTAATTTATGAAGTGGTTTATATTGGCAGTAAAATTTTAATTTAAAATGAGTAATCTGATCAAAGTGTTCTAAAATAACTAAATGATTATCAACGAGAAATTAGCCAATCAACTTAAAATAGTTCAGGAAAAATTAAAAGTTCCTCATCTCTCACTCGATGCTATAGAAGAGCTAAATATTGAAACCAAAAAGATTTTTGATGAATCAATAAAATATTTAGCGGTGAAACGTGATCTATTAAAAAAGGTCGACATTCGGCGTGATTATTTAAAACTTTGGAAACATAAGGGAAAACAAGTTACTTTGCCGATTAATTGGCGCTATCTCCTCAGCACTCCCTTTATTTATGGCATGATTATTCCGGCTTTAATTTGGCACCTCGGCCTGGAAATTTATCACCAAATTTGTTTTAGACTTTACGGGATTCCTCTGGTCAAAGCTGAAGAATATTTTGTTTATGATCGACAATTACTTTCTTTTTTGAATCCATTTGAAAAAATCAATTGCTATTACTGTTCTTATGTTAATAATTTGATACGTTACAGTTCTGAAATCGGTGGTCGAACCGAACGTTATTGGTGTCCAATTAAATATTCCCGACGGATAGGCAAAACCCATTCTCAATATGCTAAATTTGTCGATATTAATGATCAAAACCAGTTTCGGAAAGAATGGGATAAGCTTCGCGACTTTTCTGATATTAGTCCTAAAAACAACTAATCATGGCAGAGACGGAATTTAAACTTACCAAAGACAAAACCATTGACAATTCAACTATCTGGCTACCAGTAACTACCAC
>DFZG01000019.1:3455-3665 GCA_002382075.1 Candidatus Shapirobacteria bacterium UBA4062 | reverse complement strand
AAAGTGATACCCAAAACTGCTCCCCAAATTAAACCCATCCCCCACTGAGAGCTGAGGTAGGGCCACATAATTAACTCGCCACTACCAAGACCAAGACCTAATAAAATAAAACTAGGGCCTAAAAGACGGCGAAAACTAAGAACTTTGGGAAGAGAAGCATTGCCTAAAGGTTTTAGGTTCATAGATAAATTTTAACAGTAAATATTTATT
>DFZG01000019.1:0-3377 GCA_002382075.1 Candidatus Shapirobacteria bacterium UBA4062 | reverse complement strand
ATACTTTGGTGGAATCGTGTGTAATTGGGGCGCCACATATCGGTAAGGAAACAAAAGACAGAGAAATTATTAAATCGATGTTGGACATGGGACTTTATACTTTGCCAGTTTTTGATAATCATAAAAAAGTTATTGGTGTCGTCACCGCTAAAAAAATATTAAGAAGACTAATGAGAAACCGATCTTTGGCAGAAGCAGTAGCCGAAAAACAAATCAGAAAAAAGGCAGTATTGATACCGAAAGATAGTCAAGTCAGGGATGCTTTTAATGTTTTTTTAAAGGAATCTATTTCGAAGCTGGTAGTTGTTGATGAAAAGGGAAAAATGGCGGGAGTGGTGACAAAAAGAGATATTATGTCGGAATATTTATCCAAAACAAAGAGACAGCGGTTCTCGACGAGGACGGTGCCCAAAAACTATTCTTTTGATAAGGAGCAGGTTAAAAGAGGTGATGAGCCAATCAGCTTGTTTTATAGCCCCGGCGGAGATGTGTATGATGAAAAAATTGGCAACTATCAGGCAATTATGAATTTAATAAAAAGTAGCTATAACACGATAGTGTTGGTGGATAAAAATCAAAAACCGACAGAGATGATGGGAACAAAAAATGTACTAGAAGTCGTTTACAAATTGATTTCGGGAAAAGAGAATATTCCGACGGTGGTAACTGATTTACCCAGAGATTTGAGTAAAAAAGAAAAAGTGGAAGTTTTGGCGGAATTAAAGAAATTAGGCGAATGGATTAACCGACAGGAAAAAGTTCAATGGTTGAAATTTGTAACCCGAGTGGTGTTGTCGCCAAAAAGAAAATCAAATGAATTTGAAACCAGATTAAAAGTGTTTACTGATAAAGAAACTTATAACTCAAATCCAAAAGATGAAGATTTTTGGTCGGCTTTTAAGGAATCGCTGAGACAAATTAGAAAGCAGGTAGCCAGAAAAGATTAATAAAATAGCTATTTTGCCGGGTTTGTGATAGACTACAAGTCGTTTGAGATAGGCGAATCAATCTTAATCTGCCCGTAAATGCAAAGTGCATTTTTTATTTAAATTTGGGCATATTATCCGAAGACCGTGAGTCTCGGTTGCCCTAATTTATTAAATAAAAATATGTACAACAGGAAATTTTCGGGTATTAAGCGTAACAACAATAACCCGCATCGAAGTTTTGGAAATTTTCAAAAACAAGGCCAAAGGCGCTTTAGTGGAAAAAGCCGGTTTTTTGCCGGTAGTAAAATTAATACTTCGCTTTATATTAAAAAGGCCCAGGAGTTTGAAACAATTGAGGATACTTTGACAGTAAATTCATTTGCCGACTTTAATTTTGACGCCAAATTGCTGTCTAATTTGATAGCAAAAGGTTATACCAAACCGACTTTAATTCAGGATCAAGTAATCCCAAATATTATAAATAAAAAGGATGTATTGGGAATTGCCAACACCGGTACCGGGAAAACAGCCGCTTTTGCCCTGCCTTTGATAGATAGAATTGTTAATAATCCGTCAACTCGGGTGATAATTTTGGCTCCTACTAGAGAATTGGCCCAGCAAATCAAGCAAGAAATCAGATCTTTCACCTTTGGGTTGAGAGTTTATGAAGCTTTAGCGATTGGTGGAGCCTATTTAAGAGAACAAATTGCTGATATCAGGAGAGGTCCGAATTTTATTATCGGAACTCCGGGGAGAATTAAAGACTTAGGTAACAGAAGAGTCATTGATTTTAGATCAATGGACGTGTTGGTCCTAGACGAAGTAGACAGAATGCTGGATATGGGTTTTATTGATGATATTAAATTTATCGTTGATCAAATTCCCAAAGAAAGACAAACTTTATTCTTCTCAGCAACAGTGGATAAAAAAATCGAAGTATTAATTAATTCGTTTATGAATAATCCGGTTAAAATATCGGTAAAATCACAGGACGCTTCAACCCATGTTGAACAAAATATCGTCAGAGTACCCAGAAGCAGCAAAGAGCAAAAGTTGGGTGAATTGGTGTCTTTACCGGATTTTAAAAAAGTATTGGTTTTTGGATCAACCAGACAAATTGTCGAAAAACTAAGCATTAGCTTGGCTGATAAAGGAATTAGGGTGGGTGGTTTACATGGAGGCAAGCAACAATTTCAACGTCAAAGAATTGTCAAGAGTTTTAAAGAAAATCAAATCAATGTTTTGGTGGCAACTGATGTGGCTGCCAGAGGTTTGGATATTGCCGATATAACCCATGTGATTAATTACGACCAGCCAAACAACTATGATGATTATATCCATCGTATCGGCAGAACTGGTCGGGGAAATAGTAAGGGCTATGCCCTGACTTTTGTGGAATAAAATAAAGTCGAAAATAAGCCAAAAAACTGATATAATGAGGTAGGATTATTTTCAATTAATATTTTTTGGAGAAGTTATGAAACAGGACTATACAGCAGGAGAATTTGTTACAGATTTTAGCTATATTTACCAGGTAACTTCGGTAAAACTTGAAGGGAAGGGAGATAAAAAAGAAGCTTATTTGCACTATAAGCCGATGAATGGAGCCGACAAAGCTTTTACAGCCTCAATTCCGGTAAGAAACATGAAAAAATCAGGCACCAGAAAAGTGTTTGAAAAAAGTGAAGTAGCACAAATTAAAAAAGATTTGTGCAATATATGTTTGGAAATGGAGTACAACACTCAAATTGGCAGAGAAGCGATATATCAAAATGATCCTCAAAGAGTGATTACGGTTTTGAAATATCTGTGGACTAATAAAGATAATGAAAAAATGAGTAATGCCGATAAAGAGCTGATGGAACAAATACTTAGTAGTCTTTGTAAAGAGATTTCGTTTGTGACGGAAAAGCCCTATTTGAAAGTCAGAAAAGAGATTGAAACAATTTTGGGTGAAGATAAAAAAGAGAGTAACTAATCGGAAATTTTGATATAGCCCACTATCTATTTTGGGGAAAGAGAGTATAATAAGGATGTAGACGTTTTAATGTTAAGTTAAGCCGCTACATTTATTAATTTGCATATTTATGGCAAAAAAGTTGTATGTCGGTGGCTTGTCTTATCAGACCTCCGATGATAGTTTAGGAGCGGCTTTCGCTTCTGCTGGTACAGTCGTATCAGCTATAGTTATTAAAGATAAATTTTCCGGTCAATCGAAAGGTTTTGGATTTGTAGAAATGTCAACTGACGAAGAAGCAAATGCAGCTATTGAGATGTGGAATGAAAAAGAACTTGATGGTAGAACCGTTAAGGTCAATGAAGCCCGACCAATGGAAGATAGACCACCCAGAAGGGATAATTTTTCCCGCGGACCCAGACAGGGCGGATTTGGTGGTGGTGGAAACAGGTATTAATACCGGTTTTTAAGAAACTAAACAATTAACCCCT
>DFZG01000056.1:2027-10044 GCA_002382075.1 Candidatus Shapirobacteria bacterium UBA4062 | reverse complement strand
GCTTTGGCCTCGATTTGGCGAATACGCTCGCGAGTGACATTGAAAATTTTACCAACTTCTTCAAGAGTCTTGGGAGTCTCGCCCATGAGACCAAAACGAAGAGATAAAACCTTGGCTTCTCTTTCATCAAGAGATTCTAAAACTTCTTCAATGGATTCGCGAAGTAAACCTTGACTGGTTTCTTCATAAGGAGAAAGCTGAGTGGTGTCTTCGATAAAATCGCCTAAAAAAGAATCCTCGTCGTCGCCAACAGGGGTGGCCAAAGAAGTGGTGTCTTGGGAAATACGATAAATTTCTTCAACTTTTTCGATAGAGATACCGACTTCGGCGGCAATTTCCTCGATAGAAGGTTCCTGACCGAGTCTTTGAGTCAGAGCGCGGGTGGCTTTGTAAACCTTATTGATAGTTTCAACCATGTGAACGGGAATACGGATAGTTTTAGCCTGATCGGCAATAGCCCGGGTGATGGCCTGGCGGATCCACCAAGTAGCATAAGTGGAAAATTTAAAACCGCGTTGCCAATCGAATTTTTCGACGGCCCGCATGAGTCCCTGATTCCCCTCCTGAACTAAATCAAGAAAAGTAAGACCGCGGCCGATATATTTTTTGGCGATAGAGACAACAAGACGAAGATTGGCGTTGATAAGATCGGCACGGGAAACATCGGAACCTTTTTCAATTTGTTGAGCAAGATAAACTTCCTGGTCAAAAGTTAAAAGATCAATTTTACCGATTTCTTTGAGGTACATCCGAACAGAATCGACATTGTTTTTGCTGGCAAGTAGACTCATTAATTCTAAGCTGGAGATTTTATCTTTTTCGACATTGAGAGCTTCTTTGGATTCAACTTTATCAAAAATGTCGATGCCTTTTTCAAACAGAGAGTCAAATAAGTTGTCAACTTGATCAATATATTTTTCCGGTTCGGGAATTTGGGCCAAAATTTCGTCGTTGGTAAGATAGTGAAGTTTCTTGGCCTGACTAATTAAGGTGGTTTTTACTTTGGAAAAATCAAGAGAGGCTGGCATCGGGTATATTGTATAGGAAAGTATGGGATAAATCTAGTCTTTTGAAGACTGAATCCGCGAAAGTTTGACTAATAACTGATTATACTCCATTTCGAGGCTTTTTAGTTCATCTAATTGGCCGGTTTGCTCTAATTGAGCAATTTGTTGAGTCATCTTGTTAATCTGGTCTTTTAAATTGATGGTTTCGAGCGAGGCGATGGTTTTTTTAATTTCACGGGAACGAACTTCTGAAAGTATTTGGGGATTGCTAGCAGATAAGTAGAGATACTGAAAAGTGGGTTGAACTTCGGCGGGAAGTCGGGATTGAAAAGTGGCAGGGGAATATTTTTTGGCTTTTAATAGCTGATCAATTATTGTTTTAAGGGTTGGTTTTTGAAAAGTATTGAGATATTTTTTTAATTTTTTGGCCAAAAGTACGGGTTTTTTGGCAGTGAGAACTAATGAAAGAAGATATTCTTGTAATTTTTCGACCTGAGAGGATTGGATGGGCGCCGGAGAGGTAGATTCTCCTGCTTCCTTTGGACTTTGGACGGATAAATATTTTTGGGATTCTTCAAGAATACTTTGGGGGTCTGAGCCAATTTGGGTAGCTAAAAGTGATAAATAGTCGGAGCGAATGACGGAATTATTGATTTTGGTAAGAAAAGGTAAAACATTTTGAAGAACCTGTTTTTTGGCTTTGGGAGAATCGATGCCAAAATTTTTGATGGAAGAGTTGATGAGGTAGTCCCAAACGGGAACGGTATTCTTTAAGCTATCCTGGAAATGAGCAATGTCTTTGGTGGCAACTTCGTCGGGATCTTTGTATTTTTCATCAAAAATAAGAATGCGAATGTCGAAATCAAAAGAATCGGCAGTTTGGATACTTTTTTGGGCGGCGATTGAACCGGCGAGGTCAGAATCGAGAGCTAAAATTAAAGTGTCGGTGTAGCGACGGAGAAGAGTAAGCTGTTCTTTGGTAAAGGCGGTGCCTTTGAGGGCGACGATATTGGTGATTCCGGCTTGATAAGGAGTAATCATGTCAAACTCCCCCTCAGTGATGATGGCAGAGTTTTGGGTGCGAATATTGTCTTTGGTCAGATTTAAACCAAAAAGCATTTGGCTTTTAAAATAGGCGGGAGTAGCCGGTGAATTGATGTATTTGGCAAGGTTTTGGTTGGCAGAAGAAGGTAAAATACGGCCGGAAAAACCGACTATCTGATCGCGGTAATTGACGAGAGGAAAAGTAAGTCGATCAGAAAAACGGTCATAAATCCGGTTACCGTATTGGCTTTTTCCAAAAGTGCCAGTGGCAATTAAATCATTAGTGGAAAAATTTTTTTGGGAGAGATATTTGAGAATTAGATCGGAATTTTTGGGGGAATAGCCAATTTTAAAAAGCTTGATAGTTTCTGGTTTTATTCCCCTATTTTTAAGATAATCGAGAGCCGGAGCGCCGAGAGGATGTTGGGTTAAAAGATGATGATAAAATTTGGCGACTTCCTGATTAATTTCTAAAATCTTTTTGCGGATAAGTTCTTCTTTGGTAAAAGCAGGTGATTGTTCAAGTTTGACGCCGGTAATTTTGGCTAGATCCTGAAGAGCTTGAGAAAAAGAAATATGATGATACTCCTGTAAAAAGGTAAAAACATCGCCGGATTTGCCACAGCCGAAGCATTTAAAAATCTGAAGTTCGGGAGAAACAGTAAAAGAGGGGGTTTTTTCGGAATGGAAAGGGCAACAGGCAACGTGATGGCGGCCGCGTTTTTTTAGAGTAATACTTTTGGAAATAATATCGACAATATCGACCTTTTGTTTAATTTCTTCAACAGGGTTTGACACTGGGTAATTATACAACAATCTTCAATCTTCAAACTACAATCTACAATCTTCAAACTACAATCTTCAATCTTCAATCTTCAATCTTCAATCTTCAATCTTCAATCTTCAATCTTCAGTCTTCAATCTTNNAATTAAGAATTAAGAATTAAAAAATCCTAAAGCCGAAATTAAAATCACCCCTGGCCCCTCAAATCCCCTTCCCCTTCGGGGCTTTCCCCTTTGAAGAAAGGGGAATAAAAACAAAACTCTTTGGGGTTTTAATGATCGCGGTTGACGATGAAATCAATACCTGCTTCGATTTGGTTACGGAAAGGCTGTTTTTTGATAAAAGTTAGTTTTTGTTGAAATATCTTTTTAGACTCTTTGGCAAAGGCAGTAGCCAGCTGGCGACCATAATCAAGACTGCCGTATTTTTCCATTAATTTAATAACGGTGTTAACCTCGGAAGCAGTTTTTTGGGTAGCCGATTTGAGCAAAATAGATTTGACTAAAGCTTTGTCTTTTGGAGAAGCTTCCCGGAGAAGATGCAAAACCATAATAGTTTTTTTACTTTCGTAAATGTCGTTACCTTTGGAAGTTTTTTGGCCAGCAAAATTTGAGGTCAGATCTAAAAGATCGTCGATAATTTGGAAAGAACGGCCCAAAAGAACGCCGAATTGATAAATATCGTTAAGTTGTTTGTCAGAAGCATTGGCAATAATGGCACCTAAACGCATGGGGCCGGCGATGGTGTAGTAACCAGTTTTACTTTCTAAAACTAAAAAATTATCTTCATCGGTTAAATCAAATTTTTGCTGACGGGCCCAGTTTAGCTCAATTTCCTGGCCCAGAACAGTTCGATTAAGCATGGTATAAAATTCCTCTAAAATTCTGAGTGATTTGGTTTGTCCAAGTTTTTTGAAATTGGCAAATAGTGTTTTCCACATAACTAAATGCAAGGCGTCACCGGCGTTGAGAGCCAATTGGTGGCCATAAATTCGATGGAGAGTAGGTTGACCCCGACGGGTGGGAGAATCATCTTCAATGTCGTCGTGATTGAGAATCCAATCCTCAGAAATTTGCATGGCAGCGGCAGAGGTGAGGGAGTCTTTGAGACTGGCACCCATGGCTTGGGCGGTAAGCAGAAGGAGAGTGGGGCGAAGATATTTGCCCATACGACAAGGATAATCGGCAACAATTTGGTGATGAAAATCAATTAGAGTTTTATATTTGGGATTAAGACAACAAAAGCCGGGGAAAACCATAGAATCGGATATATTTTGGTCGATGATTGGCCAAACTAGTTTTTGGTTTTCTTTGAGAACTTGAAGAAAGTCGATATTTTTCACGAGATTTGAGTGGTTGGAACAGTTGACTGGTGAGCGTGATGAAGAAAACGATCAAAAGTGTAGGGAGATATTAAATAAATAACTTCGTAAGTGACAACGGAAAGCTCGAAGGCGCAAGGGATTTGGTTGGTAATAAAAAAGGCGCCAGCGCCTAAAATTAGGGCATTTTTGAAAGATTGACGCATTTTCAGACGGAAAATTGACTGAGCCTTGAGAGGATCTATACCCGAATCGATGGCGTTTTTTGAAGCGAGGGAATTGCCCATATAGCCGGCGTGGAGAGTGACAAAAAAAGTACCAACAGCGGTAACAAAATTAAAAGTGGTATTTTGGCGGGTTAAATCGGCGATTAACCAGTAAAAACTAAGGTCCGTAGGAATATTGCGAAGAATAAAAATGGAAATAACTAAAAAGCTGAGGCTAAAACCGCCGGTGGAGAGTAAAAGTCGGTTGTAATTTATTCTGGCAGATAGAATTTTTTTACTTTTCCACAAAATTGGTTTAACCAGTCGCCAAAGAATTCGAGGAACAGCAAAGACGAGAGTGATAATTAACCAGACCGAGGCAATAGTGGTCCAAGGTAGAGCGGTGGTGTTTTCGATTTGGAAAAAGGGAAAATTAAAATCGGTGCCAGTGAGGGGATATTTGGGATAAGGGACAAAAGAATAAAGAAGTTTTGGATCAAGAGATTTACTGTAAAAATCGATTAAGAAAATGCGGCCGGCAGAAACAAAAGCGATAGTGTTGAGAACAAAATTTAGAATATAGAAAATAATGGCTGGATTCCCCTCTTTGACCTTGGAAGTAAAAAGAATATATTGTTCGGAATCGGTTTTAAGATTATCGAGCTCCTCTTCGAAAGACTTAAGAGAAGTGGAAAATTTGAGACTAATAAAACGGAGGGGTAAAAAAATGATACTTTGTAAAAGACCCATTAGGATAACGGAAATCCAGATTTGGCCGGTGAAGTGATAAAGAGTGAAGAAAATTGAAGCGTAGAGACGGAAAGAACCTCCTCGAAAAAACCAATAAAAAATTACGAATAAAATAATGACCAAAAAGGTAGTAAGGATGGGCAACCATTTGCGAGTGTTGTCGATTTTTCTTACTTTTTGAAGTGAGTCATGGGAAGCCATAGATTGGTGAAATTATATCAGGATTAGTGCTAGTGAATAAAAAGCAGATGATTTATACTGAAACAAGGTATGCCCGAAAATATAAAAGAAAAATTAGAATTTAGCCCTGAAAATGAGCTAAAAGAAACTTCTATAAGAAAAGAAGGAATTATGGAGGTAGATAAAGAACCGACAGTTCCAAGAGAAGTTGATAGCTGGTTAACAAAGCATGAAAAATTAACTCCAACGAAGCTTGGAGAAGATGGAGGAGTAAAAGGTGGAGGTCAGAATAAAGTAGTAATTAATGTTCCGGTTACCAGGAAAAAATTTACTGATGGATTAAAGATGCCGGTAAGTGAGGTAGGAAGATGGCTATCGACCTTTATTTCAAAATTGATTAAAATGGATAAAGAGGTTAATTTTAAGGAAGAAGAAAAAGAAGAGTGAACAACATAAATAACTTGGTGTCTGAATTAGTGATGGGAGTGGTTTTGACTACAGCGGTTATATTTTTGTTGATATTACTAGCTAATCTGATGGTACTGTGGATAAAGTGGAAAGACAGGGAGGAAAATGCTTTAAAAATGATAACCATGCTGATTGCTGTACCCCAAGACAATGAAGTAAAGGTGGATTCAATGGAACAGATTATCAACTCGCTGACGAACATGTATAAAAGTGCCAAATTTAAGTTTTTGCAAAGATTAATAGTACAACCAAATTTGTCGTTGGAAATTGTCGGGACAAATGAGGATGTAAAGTTTTATATAAGTTGTCCAAAAAAATTTGCGGATTTAATCGAAAAACAAATATATAGTATTTACCCCGGAGCTGATGTGAGGGCAGTGGAAGAGCCAAATTTTTATCCGGAAAATGGAAAAATAGAATATGCGTGGCTAGGAATTAAAAAAAGTCCTTATTTACCTCTTAAAACTTACAAAGAATTGGCGACTGATTCGATGTCGGCATTTGCGACGGCGATGTCAAAACTAGAAAAAGGTCAGGCGGTAGCAATTCAGTTGGTATTATCCCCGACTGATGGCAAGTGGGCCAAGGCGGGAAAATCTTTTGTGAGTAGTACAAAAAAAAGTGAATCAAATCCGGAAAAAGCCTCTTATAAAGTCGACGCCCGCCAATTGGAAGCGATTGACAACAAATGTTCAAAACCTGGTTTTGAAACAGCAATAAGAGTGGTATCGATTGCCGAAAATAGTGAATTGGCGAAAACTAATATGTCCAATATTAAGGCAGCTTTTGGTCAATTCGAATCTCAGTGGAATAAATTATCGGGGAGGAAAATTAGATTTAAAGGCTTGTTTGTGGAAGATTTTATTTATAAGTATCCGACAATTTTTTGGTATAAAAATAAGACAATTTTGTCGTCAGAAGAAATTGCTTCGATTTTTCATTTTCCCAATAAAAGCATAGACGCTTCGAATATTTACTGGTTAAAGGCAAAAAAAGCGGCGGCGCCGTCGGACTCGCCCCAGGAAGGAATGTACATCGGAGATAATATTTTTAGGGGAAAATCAAACAAATTTTGTATAAAAGAAGTGGACAGACAAAGGCATTTTTATATTGTGGGGCAAACAGGTGTGGGTAAATCGTGGCTGTTGGCGGATATGGCCCTGCAAGATATTAAAGCGGGAAAAGGAGTTTGTTTTATTGATCCGCATGACACTTATGAAAGTATTTTGGAAAGAATTCCCCCGGAAAGAGTGGAAGATGTAATTTATTTTGATCCGAGCATGACGGATAGACCAATGGGTTTTAACGTGATGGAATGTGACCGGGAAGATCAGAAAGATTTTGTAACCAGTTCGATAATAAACCTGATGTATAAACTTTACGATCCTTATAAAACGGGAATCGTGGGACCGAGATTTGAACATGCGATTCGAAATATTATGTTGACAGTAATGTCGGAGCCTGGGGCAACTTTTATTGAGGTGGTGAGGTGTTTGACGGATCCGACTTATGTTCAACAATTATTACCAAAGGTAAATGACCCAATGGTAAGGCGCTATTGGACAGATCAAATTGCTCAGACGTCGGATTTTCACAAATCGGAAGTACTTGACTATATTGTCTCAAAATTTGGCCGGTTTATTACCAACACGATGATGAGAAATATAATCGGACAGTCAACATCGTCGTTTAACTTTAGGCAGGCGATGGACGAGGGAAAAATTTTGATAATTAATTTGGCGAAAGGAACAATCGGTGAAGAAAATTCGGCGTTTTTGGGATTGGTGTTGATCCCCAAAATTTTGATGGCGGCGATGAGCCGGCAGGATATTCCGGAAGCACAGAGAAGAGATTTTTACTTGTACGTGGATGAGTTTCAAAATTTTGCAACCCAGGATTTTGCAGTGATTTTGTCGGAAGCTAGAAAATATCATTTGAATTTGACAGTGGCGAATCAGTTTATTTCTCAAATGGATGACGAGGTGAAAAATGCGGTGTTTGGAAACGTAGGTACAATTTCCAGTTTTAGGGTGGGAATTTCGGATGCCAATTACTTGATCAGACAATTTCAGCCGGAATTTAGCGAACATGATTTACTAAACCTGGGAACGGGAGAAATATATATCAAAACAATGATTGACGGAGTACCCAGATCACCATTTTCGCTTAGAGTGGCGGCAGCGGAAAAGAAAAAACCAGGAGATCCGAAGTTGGCAGAAATGATAAAGAGGCTGTCTTCACTAAAATACGGTCGACC
>DFZG01000056.1:661-2010 GCA_002382075.1 Candidatus Shapirobacteria bacterium UBA4062 | reverse complement strand
AGAATTAAGAAAGTCTAAAGTCTAAATACAAAATCCCCCTTATTCCCCCTTTGAAGAAAGGGGGCTAAAAACAAGAAGATGAAATTATTGACTTTTTTTGAGGCGAGAGAGTTCGGTGCGAGTGATAAGTTTTTGATAGTGACCCTTTCTGACATAGCCCAAGAGAAGATTTTCCGGATTGTTTTGAGGATTGGTGGTAGTGGTGAATAGAATGGCGATACGATTGGTTTGACTAAAACTGGAAAATTGGATGTTTTTTATATTTTTAAACTCGTCTATTGCGAAAAGTTTTTCTCGGGCAATTGGACAAGTGCCGCAGAAAAATTCATTGGAACAAGAATCGTTAATGAGACTACAAAGCTCAGGATTGTCTTGTGACATTTTTAAAATTTAAATTAAAGTTCTTTTAATTTAATGCCTTTTGATTCTTCTTTAGAGTCGATGAGTTCGAGATATTTTTCGGTAGTGGAGATACGCTTGTGACCAACAACTTGAGAGACAACGTCGATGGGGACGCCGGATTTTAATTGGAAAACGATAAAAGTATTGCGAAGGTCGTTGACTTTGACGTCGGAGATATCGGCTTTGTCGAAATAGCGATTAAGTAAGCTGCGGATGTTTCTGGCTAAAAGGCGACGACCGGTTTTGGTAACAAAAACATTTTTGGATTTACTTTGATAGCGAGCTTCGTCTAAATAGCGTTTGAGAGCCAATTTGGCCGAATTATTGAGAGGAACGCTTCGGCGAGGATGACTTTCGTAACTTTCAATTTCCACTTCATTTTCCTGGATATTTTCCAGCTTTAAGTTTTCAATTTCTTTTATACGAAGACCGGCTTGAAGCATCAACTCAACGATGGCGGTAGCCCGAATATCATTGCGGCAAGCATCGCGAAGCGAGCGATATTCTATAGGTTTAAGAATTTTAGGAAGTTCGTTTTCGTATTTTGGATGTTTGATGTCTGAAGAGGGATCGATTTCGATGACTGATTCCTGTTTTAAAAATGAAAAGAAATTTTTGATGGAATTTAATTTTCGGGAAACAGATTTGGCAGTATAGTTGGTTTTGATTAATTCTTTTTTGAAAGAATCGATATGATCAGGTTGAACTAATTGAATCTGATCGATTTTGGGGGTGTGATTAAGATATTTAATCAACTGGTTGATGTCGCCCTTGTAAGCTACAATAGTATTAATAGACTTACCTTGACGGGTAAGTGCATTTGAGAAAAGCTCCAGAGCTTTTTGAAGAGAAAGATCGGACATAAATTTATTAACACCTCTTAAATAATGACTTATAATAACACAGTTTGGGATAAAATACAATTGAAGATTTGGTCATATTTACGG
>DFZG01000056.1:0-556 GCA_002382075.1 Candidatus Shapirobacteria bacterium UBA4062 | reverse complement strand
AAGGA
This sequence comes from Candidatus Shapirobacteria bacterium UBA4062, assembly GCA_002382075.1. Lineage (GTDB taxonomy): Bacteria > Patescibacteriota > Microgenomatia > UBA12405 > UBA12405 > UBA5615. The sequence continues at coordinate 551 of DFZG01000056.1, read as the reverse complement.
AAAGAAGATGATTATTGGCTAATAATGCCTGAAATTAGCGAAAGTGGCGGTTTGGAAGCCCAAAATTATAGTGAGGAGATATTACCACCAATTAAAATGTGGTTGAATTTGTTTACTAATTAGCGAGTTGTGGTAAAATATCCAAGTCGAAATAATACCTGCGGGGTAGTGTACGGCTGCACGTGAGGCTCATAATCTCACAGATCAGGTTCAACTCCTGGCCCCGCAACAAACGTAATAAACCAAATTGGTTTAAACGTTTCACCTACTATGCAACAAGAAGGTCGTCATTAACTTGGCGGCTTTTTTGTTTGAAATCACCCCCTATATTTTCAATCTCCCTAAATCCCTCTTTGACAAGAGGGACTTAAATCAAAATCACCCCCAACCCCTCCCTTGACCCCGCCGTGGCGGGGCAGGCGAAAGAGGGGGAAAGAAAACAAAATAAAAACCCCCTTTGATTCCCCCTTGAAAAAGGGAGATTTTAATAAGAATTTTGGTATAATTGCCGTAGTCAGACGGACAAGGCAGGGTAGCTGTCCGATATTCGA
>DFZG01000067.1:6890-7171 GCA_002382075.1 Candidatus Shapirobacteria bacterium UBA4062 | reverse complement strand
AGATTAATTTTTTCCTTGCTTATAATCTTATCAATATCTTTGGTCTTATAAATTTTTTTTGAAATCAATCTTTCCAAAAGCCTTTTTCTATCAAGTAAAATTCCGTACTTTTTACCATAAGCCAAGCTCGTCTCTATTACCTTTTTAATCCCCATTAACTATATTATATTGATATAATTAACAAGTTTATGAAGCAAAATTCTCGGCTATATCGCCTTTGGGAGATGATTCCTGGTTTTTTTGCCTGGATGACCATTCTTTTTCCTATCTGGGGGGCTTTT
>DFZG01000067.1:0-6838 GCA_002382075.1 Candidatus Shapirobacteria bacterium UBA4062 | reverse complement strand
TGGCTAAAATACAACGATATTCGCCATGTAGTCATTATCTCTTCTTATAAAGAACCCGTCGAAGTTATCGATATGGCCTTTTCTTCTCTAGCCGCCCAAATCGATATTGATGTCAAAAAAATCCACGTTATTTTAGGCCAAGAACAACGCGCTGGACAGGAAAACAATCAAAAAACCATCGATTATTTTTCTAAAAAATATAAAAACACTTTTGGTCAATTAATTTTCACCGAACATCCTCCCGATCTTATCGGTGAAACTGCCGGTAAACATAGCAACGAACGTTTCGCCGCCATGTACTACAAAAAACATTTTATCGATACCAAAAAATATTCAATAGAAAATTTAACCCTTACTAGCTGTGACGTTGATACTCTTTTTCACCCTAAATATTTTTCTGCCCTTACCTACAATTTTGCCAGTAACCCCAATCGCTATTTGCGTTTTTGGCAATCACCTATCTTTTGGCATCACAACATAGATTCTGTTCCTGCTCCCATCCAAATTATCGGCACTCTTGGCAATGTTATCCATATTGCCAATATTCAGGAACCCGATGGCCTCTTCTTTAATTACTCTTGTTACTCTTCCACCTACAAACTAATCGACCAGGCCGGCTACTGGGATGCCGATGTTATCCCCGAAGATTGGCATATTTTTCTGCAGGCTTTCTTTTCTTCCGGTGGCAAATCCACAGTTGATCCCATATTTTTACCCACTGTTGTTGATGCCCCTGATGGCAAAAATTATTTCGATGCTCTCAAAAATCGCTACAATCAATGTGTTCGTCACGCCTGGGGTGCCATCGATATTCCCTATGCTATCGAACAAGCCCGAATACATACCGAAATTCCTCTGGTTGCCCGAGTCCTCCGCATTTACAAACTCATCGAAACCCACCTCATTTGGTCCAGCAACTGGTTCATCCTCACCTTAGGTACTTCACTTCCGGTACTTTTAAATCCCAAATTTTTCCAAACAGCTATCGGATTTAATTTACCCCGTGTTTCCAATATTATTCTAACCCTTTGTTTAATTCCTTTATTTACTCTAATAGTCCTCGATTGGAAGCTTCGACCGCCTTCCAAAAAAAGAGGTCTTGTTGGTTTTCTAAAAAATCTACTTCAGTGGCCCCTAATGCCTATCGCTACCCTCACTATGTCAGTTATTCCCGGTCTCCACTCTCATACTCGTCTCTTAGTTGGTAACCGTTTAGACTACAAAACTACCATCAAAAAGAGTAAATAAGCCTCAAATGTATTATACTTTTCAAAATGGCTAGATTTTTTTTGAAACATGCTTTTTGGGTTTTAATGGCTCTTCTTTTTGTTATTCTCCGCCTTCCCTCTCTTTTTGAACCTCACTGGTATGGCGACGAAGGGATTTATTTAGTCTTGGGGCAGGGGATCAACCGTGGACTAACCCTCTACTCTCAAATTCACGACAACAAACCACCTCTTTTATACTATCTTGCCGCCATTTCCCAAACCGTATTTGGCTTCCGGCTTCTGCTTTCTCTGGTCATGATTCCCACTATTTATTCTTTTTACCGTCTTTCAAAACTCTTTTTTAAGCAAAATCTTTCCCGCCTTTTGACCATAGTTTTTTTAATTGTCACTTCCATTCCTTTTATCGAGGGCAACATTGCCAACGCCGAAATTTTTATGCTCCTACCCACTTTAGTCGCTTTTATCTTAATTTATCGCCCCGTCTCGATATACTCTTATTTTTTGTCAGGACTCTTATTGGGCATTGCTTTCACCATCAAAATTCCTGTTGCTTTCGAGTTTCTTTTTCTGATTTTTTGGCTAGTTTTAAACTACTTCAAATTTAGTTTGCCTCTCCGATTTCCCGATTTTCGCAAATTTTTCCTCAATTTAGTCGTTTTTACCGCTGCCTTTGTTCTTCCCATCTCTCTTTGGGCAATTTATTTTTACTTCAAACAAGCCCTCCCTCAATTTGTCTTTGCCTCACTACTTCAAAATTTTGGTTATCTTTCTTCCTGGGCTGTCGGCACTCACTCTGGCTCAGCCACTCAAGGAGGAGTTGTAGTCAGGGGAATTATCATGATCGCCTTTTGGTTTTTAACAATTCTGGCTCGATATCTTAAAAAAATTGACCGTCCCTTTACTTTTCTCTTGTTATGGTTTTCCACCACTATTTTTACCTCCCTTCTTTCCAGTCGCCCTTATCCTCATTATCTGATTCAAATTATTCCTCCAAGCCTACTTCTTTTAGGTTGGTTAATTTCAAAAGGCTCAATCCTGCGACATAAAATATTGGTATTATTGTTATTTTTGCTTACCTTTATAATTTACCAGAAATTCGATTTTTACTCCTATCCCACAATTTCCTATTATCAAAACTATTATTCCTATCTACTGGGCAATAAATCTCCAGAATCTTACCGAAATTATTTCAGTGGTTCCATCAACTCTATGTATCAGGCTGCCGACTATATCAAGAAAAACTCAAATCCCGACGATCGCATTTTTGTTTGGGGTGATTCCCCATTTTTATATCCTCTCTCAGATCGTCTACCTTCTGGCCGATACACTGTTGCTTATCACATTCTCGATTTTAAGGGTTACACCCAAACCATGAATTATTTAAAAATTGACCTTCCCAAGTTTATCGTCTATTTACCTATGACCAACCGCCCTTTCCCTTCGCTTGATGACTTTATTCGTAACTACTACTATCCCGACGCCCAGTTTGGTAAATTTACAATCTTTAAACTTCGTTAACCAGCATGGCCCTCAAAAAGAGTCTCTTTTTCCACCTCTCCACCCTTGGTCGTTTTTGGCAGGAAAAAATAAATGCACAAGTTCTTCGTTGGAATATTTTTTTTATATTTCTTCAGTTAGGTCTATTGGTTATCAAATTCAACTCTCTCCCCCCCCAAGTACCTCTTTATTTTTCTCTTCCCTGGGGTGACCAGCGTCTTACCTCTGTCTCCTCACTTTTCTTGCTTCCTTCATTTTCCATTTTAATCTTGGTTTTAAATAATTTTATTTCCCAACTTTTGTTTACTACCTCCCTTCTTCTTTCTCGACTTTTAGTTGTTTTTTCTTTGGTTTTTTCTTTTCTCTCCCTCATCTCCCTTTTTCAAATAATTATTTTGGTTTCCTAAGCCATGATTACCAGTTTCGTTATCAGTATCCTTCTTTCCGCCATAATCGCTTTTGTTTTAACTCCCATTGTTAGAAACTATTTTATTTCTCACCACTGGGTAGAAAACCCCCAAGACAAGCAAAAAAAGACTGGCAATGCCACTGCTTTGACTGCCGTTCCTCGGGGCGGGGGAATCTCTGTTTTTTTTGCCATTTTAATTCCCGCCTTAATTTTTATTCCTCTCGATAAGCACTTAATTGGCATTCTTCTAGCCGCTTTGATTACTTTAATCGCCGGTGTTTGGGATGATATCAAAGATATTAGTCCCAGAATTCGACTCCTCACCAATTTTATCTCTGCTTTTATCGTTGTTGGCTCGGGTATTGGCATTGCCTATATCAGTAATCCTTTTGGTCAACCCATAGATCTATCGACTTGGCAAATCACCTTCAACTTTTTAGGTCAGCATTCTATTTGGGTAATTCCCGATATTTTAGCCATTTTGTGGATTATTTGGAGCATGAACATTGTTGGCTGGTCTTCTGGAATCGAAGGCCAACTTCCTGGTTTTGTCGCCATCTCCGCCATTTTTATTGGAATTCTTGGTCTTCGTTATTCTGCTGATATCACTCAATGGCCGGTTATTATTCTTGCCGGTGCTGTTGCTGGTGCCTATCTTGGATTTTTACCCTACAATTTTTATCCCCAAAGTATTATGCCCGGATACAGCGGCAAAAGTCTGGCTGGTTTCTTTCTGGCTGTTTTAGCTATTCTTTCCGGCGCCAAATTAGCTACGGTTATTTTACTTTTGGGTATTCCCACCATCGATGCTATCTATGTTCTCTTTCGTCGTCTCCTAACCGGCAAATCACTTCTCTTTTCCGATGGTCAGCATCTTCATCATTATATGCTCCGTTGGGGCCTTAGTCGTCAAAAAATTGCCCTCCTTTACTGGTTTTTTAGTTTTATTCTCGGAACTATTTCCCTTTTTCTCAATAGCCAGCAAAAAGTTTATGTATTTTTGGGAGTAATTCTTTTATTTATCAGTCTATTGATCAAATTTTCTCGACAAAAGTAGCCGATACCCACCCTTGTGTTCCTTCATCTACTTTAATCAACACCCAATCAGTTTGTTCATCTAAAAGTTCATATTCTTCTCCCGGGATTACTCTGCTAATTTCTCTCGACGCGCTTGATGCCCCTTCTCTTACTCTTAGCCAACCGGTTTCCGTTTCCTTTATTTTCACTTTTGCTACCAAATTCTGACTTAATTCTACTTCCACCTCTTCCTCAATTGGCACCACTACCTTTTCTCGTCCCAAACTTGCCTCAATAATCAATCGATAACCTTTTATTCCCCTGATAAACACGTTAGCACTTTTATGTCCCGGAAAAGAAATGGTTACTTGTTTGTCACCTTCGCCGATATCTTCTAATTTAATCGGGGTCAAACCCTTAATTTCTCCCTCAACCGATACTGCTGCTCTATCCGGATTTGAGCTGACAATTAGCCCTGTCTTTTTACTGTCGCCCGTTTCTTCCATATACAAAATGTATCCACCGTTTTTTTTCTCTTCTTCCCCAAATTCCCAGTCTATTACTGTGTTAGCATTTTTTTGTAATTTAATCTTTTTAGTCCATTCTTGGGAATTTGCTACTAGTTTTATCTCGGCCTCGCCGGGAACTAAATCATTATTTTTGTAAGGTGTCATTCCCGCTTCTACCCCGTTCACAAAAACTTTTGCACTTGGAAAACTGACTATCTCCACCCCTGATCTGCCGGCAAATAAATTACATCCACTCAAAAAAAAAGCCGAAAAAAGAATCACTATCAATTGAACCAACATCATTTTTCATTATAGCAATATATAATTGGATATGCCTCTATTTTTTAAAAGATTTTTTATCTTTTATTTTATTGTTTTATCTACATCTCTTACTTATTTATTCGCCTCTTCTACATTCTCTCAAAATAACTATTATTCACCCTCATCTTTTATCCCTACTCACCCACCAACCGCTATACCTACTCCTAAACCGGTAACCATTGGCCTGGTTGGTGATCTTGGTTTGGGTCGTCACATTACTTCAACCGCCCGATCAAAAAATGATTTTAGTTGGAGTTTTGTGGGAATTTCACCCTGGCTAATTCAAAACGATTTTAATCTCGCCAACCTCGAATCTCCCATTATCAGTCAATGTCCTCATGGCGTAACCGGCACTTTTACTTTCTGTGGCGATGAAAGATTTTTACCCTATTTATCTGAAAATAAATTTATCTTTTCCTTGGCCAACAACCATATTTTTAACTACGGTCAGGCTGGGTTTTCTCAAACTCAAGATTTTCTCAATTCATTTTCTTTACCCTTTTATTATTCTCATTGCCAATCTTGTCCCACTGAATTTATCACTAAAAAAGTAAACAACATTTCTTTCGGCTTTTTGGGCTATGACTTTATCACCAATTCTAGCTTTGACCCTCAAATTATCATTGATACTGTCAAAAAATATGATTCTCAGGTCGACTGGCTTATTGTTTCACTTCATTGGGGCAGCGAATATCTCCCTCAAGCCGAAAAATGGCGCGTCGATCTGGCTCATCAATTAGTCGATGCCGGCGCCGACATTATTCACGGTCACCACCCTCATGTTTGGCAGGGGATTGAGGACTATCAGGGCAAAAAAATTTACTATTCTTTGGGTAATTTTATTTTTGACCAAAGTTGGTCTTGGGAAACTTCTCACACCAACATCATCCGTCTCACTCTTTCTCAGGATTCAATTATAAACGAAGAAATTACTCCCATCGAAATCAAATTTAATTCTCAACCTTGGCCAATTTCTCCAACACCTCTTCCGGCCGACTAACAATTACATAAACTCTTTTTTCAGTTGTTTCTAAACCCAAGTTTTGTACAATTATTGGCACTATTTGCTGCCATTCCTTGCCCACAAAAATTAGCGGTTCATGGTTTCCGTAATCAAATTTTGCTTTACTCCAGACTAATCCCACTTCCGCCAAAGTTCCTGTTCCTCCTCTAAATATTACAAACGCGTCCGCAATTTCCACTAGTTTATTCAACCTGTTTTCATAATTAGCCATTTCATAAACCTTATCCGACAATTTAATATTTTCTTCACATCTACCTTCAAAATTTTCCGGCACATTATCTTCATTTACCACCACCACTTCTACTTTTCCCCCTGCTTCATTTGCTCCCAAAGTCGATGCCAGCATCACCCCCGGGCCGCCCCCGTTGGTAATTATATAACCCTTTTTTGCCAGTAAACTGGCAGTTTTTCTTGCCATTTCAAAATGTTCTTGATTTTTTACTGCCTCCGCATCTCCAAAAAATGCCACCCGCACAATTTTTTTATTCGTTTTCATCATATATTTTTTCAAACTCGTTTCCGGAGTATACAATATCCACTCCGCTCTCTTCTAACTTGCCTATATTTTCCACTGTCACTCCTCCGTCTACTCCAATCAAAAAATCTCTATCTTTTCTTGTGTTTTTAGTAATATCAATTTTTTTATAAATATTTTTATTCATTTCCATCCATCCAAATCCAGCCTTTCTGCCCATCAACAACACTACGTCTGTTTCTTCAGGGATATTTTTTACCTCGCTTTCAATGTCAAAAGCCAGTCCTGCCTCCATTCCCGCATCTTTGCATTGTTTTACAAATTCCTCCCTGTCACTCATCATTTCCACTTGTCCAA
>DFZG01000068.1:6967-8358 GCA_002382075.1 Candidatus Shapirobacteria bacterium UBA4062 | reverse complement strand
AAAACTTATCTCTTAGTCAAATTCGACGATATCCTCGCCACTCTCAAATAATTTTTACTACTTATCTATTAAACTATTTAACTAATTATGGCCAAACAAATTAAATTCAAATCAGATGCCCGTCAGGCAATATTAAACGGAGTTAATATCTTAAGTGACGCCGTTGTCACTACTCTCGGTCCCAAAGGCCGTAACGTCGCTATCGACCGCAAATGGGGTGGTCCTTCCGTCATTCACGATGGAGTCAGTGTTGCCAAAGAAATCGAACTTAAAGATCCTTTTGAAAATATGGGCGCTCAATTAGTCAAAGAAGCCGCTTCCAAAACCAACGATTCAGCCGGCGACGGTACCACTACCGCCACTATTTTGGCCCAAGCCATTATCAACAAAGGTCTTGAAAATGTTACCGCTGGTTCCAATCCCATGATTATTCGTAAAGGTCTCGAAAAAGGTCTTGGCGCCATTTTAGCTGAGCTTGATTCACAAAAAACTGAAATAAAAATGAATGACCGCGAATCAATCGAACAGGTCGCCACCATTTCTTCTGCTGATTTTTCCATCGGCCGCGAAATTGCTGACGCTGTCATCAAAGTTGGTCGCGATGGTCTGATTACCGCCGAGGAAGGCAAGGGCCTCTCTTTAGAAAGCAAAGAAACCTCTGGTATGGAATTTGATTCTGGTTTCCTTTCTCCCTATTTTGCCACCAATACCGAAAGTATGGAGGCCAATATCGATCAGCCCTACATCATTATCACCGACAAAAAAATCAGTTCCATTCAAGACATTTTGCCTTTTTTGGAAAAACTGGTCAAACTCACCAAAAATTTTGTCATCATTGCCGATGATATTGACGGTGAAGCCCTAACCACTCTTGTTGTCAACAAACTACGAGGTACTTTCAATGTTTTGGCTGTCAAAGCTCCTGGTTTTGGTGATCGACGTGATGCCATGCTCGAAGATATTGCTTGTCTTACCGGTGGAAAAGTTATTTCCGAAAAAGTCGGTGTCAAATTTGATACCGCTGATCCTGCCGAATACTGTGGTCGGGCCGAATCTGTCGTTTCTGACAAAGACAAAACCCGAATTTTGGGCGGTTCCGGTTCTCCTGCCGACATTAAAGCCCGAGTCTCCCAACTTCGTGCTCAAATCAGCAAAGCCACTTCCGATTACGACAAAGAAAAACTTCAGGAAAGAATCGCCAAACTTGCCGGTGGCGCTATCGTCCTTCAAGTTGGTGGAGCTACCGAAGTTGAAATGAAAGAACGTCTTGAAAGAGTCAAAGACGCCATTGGCGCTACCAAAGCCGCTATCGAAGAGGGAATTCTTCCCGGCGGTGGTATCGCTCTACTCAAAGCTTCTTTTGTTTTAGACAAAGTCAAAGTCGACTCTCC
>DFZG01000068.1:0-6958 GCA_002382075.1 Candidatus Shapirobacteria bacterium UBA4062 | reverse complement strand
GCCGACCGCAAATCAGACTTTGGCTACAATGCTGCTACTGGTCAAATGGAATCTATGACCAAAGCCGGTATTATCGACCCCGCCAAAGTCACCAAATCAGCCCTAACCAATGCGGTTTCCGTTGGCATGATGGTTTTGACTACTGACGTTTTAATCACCGACATTCCTGAAGAGACCAAAGTTCCGGCTATGCCTTCTGGTGGTATGGACGGCATGATGTGACGAGGTTAATACCGAGTCATCCCGATGGTGTCGATTTATCGACATAATATCGGGATAGTATTGCCAATCAAAACTTAATCCCTTCCCCTCATCCGGGAGGGGATTTTTGTATACTAATTAATCAATGATTTCTTTTTTAATTTCCTTTTTTTATCTAATTTTTCCCGTTTTTTCCCCTCCAGCTATTGTTTTGCCCCACCACGACCTCGTCAAAGACACTCGCCAACAATTTCTTACTCATATTAAAATCAAAAAGCCACACCTGGACACCATCATTATCGTTGGTCCCGATCATTTTTCTTCTTCCCAAAAAAACCTTTACTATTCAAACCAAGCTTGGCAACTTCCTGATTCAAATCTTCCTTTTGCCATTAATTTAGAAAATAAATTTTCTCCCTTATTAGAGCTAAATAATCTTTTGGTCAAAAACGACCATGCTGTTTACAATCTTGTTTCCCAAATTCATTCCACTTGGCCCGACGCCAAAATTTTCCCCATTCTTATTGGTCAACAGGTGCCTCTCGCTTCCCTTGACTCTTTGGCAAATGTCATTTCCCAAAACTGTTCCGGTCGCTGTCTTCTTGTCGCTTCTGTCGATTTTTCTCACTATCTTCCCGCCTCCTTGGCCAATGTTCACGACGCTTTTTCTCTTTCTCTACTTGAAGATCAGGACACTTTTTCTCTTTCCGATGCCGAAGTTGATTCCCCTCAATCTCTTTATCTTTTTATTAAGCATTCAAAGACAAATTACGCCCAATATTGGCAACTCTATTCTCACACCAACTCCGGCACTATTTTTCATAACCCCGATACCGAAACCACTACTCATCTCATGGGTTATTACCGGCTTGGTTTTCCTCAAAAATCTACCACAAAAACCTATCTGTATCTTCCTTTCAAAATTGATTCAACCAAAAACCAAACCACTCTTGGTCCCCGATTTTTCTATGGCACCCATCATCAGGAAACTCAAACCAATTTGCCAAATTTTGCCATCGCTACTATTATTAACTCATCTAAAAAAACCGAAGCCTTTTTACCCATCGCTTCAGAGGGAGATCAGGTAAACTTCGTCAGGGGATCCGAAAAGCAACAACTTATCAAAGAATATTTTGACACCATTCCTTCAAATTCCTGTATCCAAAAAGACTATTTTTGGGGTACACTAATCTATGAATCAAACTGTCGTGCCTCCCGCCTCTGATCCAGTTGATATGTCATCTCTAACCCCACCGGTTCCACCTCTTCCTTCCTCTCCCAAAAAATTCAAAATCAACACCCTTTTATTAATTGTTGTTCTTTTGTTCCTATTTTCTGGTGCTCTTTATGCCGCCTATTACTACGGTACTTCCCAAAATAACCCACCTGTTGTTCCTCAAAACACCCCTACTCCCGAACCTACAGTAACTACTGAATCAGACGGAGAATACGGCCAAATCTCTTGGCTATCTACCCCAAAAAAAATCACCAATCCCGATATTTTAAGCCAAAATCCTGATCTAAACGACTTACTCTATTCCTACTCAGATTTAGGTACTCACCATGTTGCTGATTTTTCTTCCGGAGCTAAACTCATTTTACTTGCCATTAATCCCGAAGGACCCGGCGATCCCTATCTTTTTCGCCTCATCGAAAGTGACGGACAATATCTTTTAATTGAATCTTTTCTCGAAGAAAAATATGAAAAAGAAGCCGTCCGTAAAATTTTTGATCTAGATAAAGTCAAAATAATTGCTTACGACACTCTCGGTCTTTTACCCCCTGAAACTATTCAAACCGAGAATCAAAAAACTTTTATTACCACCCTCGATTTTTTCTCTTCCCAACTTTACTCTCAGCTTGAAAATCCCCAAAAAATCACTTCATCAGAGTTTGGTGATCTATACGTGGTTTATTCACAGCCCTACGAAAATAAATCGGTTTATTCTCGCAAAATATTCTTAAAATTAGCTGATTCTACCATTAAAGCCTACGATTATTACATTGATTTTATTGCCGACAACCAAGTCCCTCTGGTCACTTTTTCCACCACTCAAAACAAAGATGCTTTTCAGCCTGGTGTTCCCTCTGGTTGTGGCCTAGGTTCCGCCAAGACCATTCTGAAATCTAGTTCTGACCTACTTTTAGACAAACAGGAAGTCGGCTTTCTAACTAATAACCCAACCAAAAAAATCTATCAATTCACAAACCCTCAACACGAAATAGTTAAATTCTTGTACGATAACTACAAGGTTGGTCGGGATTATCCCGAAGCTCCACCCATGCTCTCAATTGAAGAATATGCCCAAAAAAATAATCACTTTATTTACCAGGATGTTAGCGGTGATTGGCTAATTTTTGTTAATTCTGAATTTGCTCCCATGGCCGAATGTGGCAAACCGGTCATCTATCTTTATCCCACCACCGACACTCAAGTAACCGTCAAAGTTGCCGCCGACATTACCCAATCCGAACCCACCTATCCCGTCTCCGGCTGGACTGTCTTAGCCAAACCCTCGGGTCAGCTTATTTATCAAACCAAATCTTATCCTAATCTTTTTTGGGAAGGCAAAGGCCATGGTTTTTATCCTGATAAATCCGCCTACGGCACCCTGGTGACTCAGGATAAATTAATTTCCACTCTCAAGTCTCAATTGACCGCTCAGGGCCTAAACAGCCAGGAGTCGGCCGACTTTATGGAGTTCTGGACTGATTTACTTCCTCAAGACCCCTATGTCCGTCTCACCTGGTTAAACACTTCCGAAATGGATCGTCTTGCTCCGTTATCCGTCTCTCCTGCACCTGACACCTCCATTCGTATATTCTTAGAATTTGAAGGCTATTCTACTCCCGTAAAACTTATTCCTCAAAACCTAAAGTCTGTTCCCCGACAAGGCTTTACCCTGGTCGAGTGGGGTGGACTATTAATTAGACAATAATCTATTTCTCTTTAAGTATTTCGTCTACTACTGTCACAATTTCTGGATAGTTATATCTGGCCAATAATTCATTTTTCCAGTTCGAACTTTTTATACTTATATGTGGTTCAACCCCCAGTCCTTCAATTGGCTGACCGTCTTCTCTTAGAGTTATTCTGTGTACCAAAAATATCGAAAATGTCTCATCTTCGGCAATTTGATTATCCAAAGGAATTACTCTTTCCACTGTTCCCCAGCCTTTTGAGGTGGTTCCTACTACCACTCCCACATTATATTTTTTGAGCGAAGCCGCCATCACTTCCGCCGTCGACTGACTATTTTCATCAATCAAAATTACCACCTTGTTGTAGCGCACCAAACTATTCATCCATCCCACCTTGGTCACATAATCTTCTTTTTCGCCCTGATGGTAAAACTGATAACCATAATTATCAGCTCCGATAAATGGTCCCAAAAAATAAGGCAATCCGTCAATTGCTCCACCTATATTTCCTCTCAAATCAAAAATCAAAGTATCCAGCTCCGTCCCTTTATCTACTTTTTCGGTAACTCTGGCAAATTCATCCAAAGTTGTTGGCGAAAATTTTGTCAAATGTACATGAAATATTCTTGGTGTCCTTAGCGCATATTCAATTGTCGGCTCTACCCCCGACACTGCATAAGTTTTTCGACTTTCCTCATCTTTTAGCACCTCAAATGCCTTTTCCACCTCGGCTTTTTGGGCGGCTGTAGTTGCTTGTTGGCTTTTTTCTTCAAAAGCCATGGCAATTTCCTTATCAGTCGCTTTTTCCGACACTCCCAATTCCTCAAAATAATTTGAATTCGGATTAATATTATTTACATTGTTACTCAAGTCTTTCTCTTCTTTTTGAGAATACAATCTTGATCTTTCAAAAGGTTTTAAATTAGCCAGTACCATATCACCCAAAGTTGCACTAAATTCTTTCTTTTTCGAGTCATCAATTTCTTTTAAAATACTTTCGAGTAATCTTTCCACTCCCTCCCGATCCTTACTCTTCAAACTGTTACTCACTCCGCTTAATTTATCCACTGCCGCCAAGTAAATTCCTGACAATTCATCGTCACTTATTTTTTCCCAATAATTTTCTTTAATTTTGTCCCAAATTTCTAGAGAAAATGCCACATATTTATCTTCATTTACCTCCACTTTTTCCGTCTTTTCCTTATCCACCCAGACCATTTTTCCCGCCACCAATCCGCCTCCAAATAAAACCACTACTACCAATATCCCCAGTAATATTTTCTTCATCTTTTAATCTTAGCTTATTTTTCTACTTTTTTCCTTCCTCATTCTCATTACCTAAAGCGCTTCCCAAAATTATCCCGCTATCATAAACATACTTCACAATTTGGGTTGTTCCTCTGACTATTATATTTTTGCTATTAACTCCTTTGTCAAAAACTTTCCTGATATCGACCCCACCCCTTAAATCATCTTCTTGGTTTACTCTTCCCATCAAATCCTTAACATCATATCTTCCCGGTTGACGAATTAAATCATCACTTGGAGGTAATACTCCTTTTTCTTGGGCTCTTTTTATTTGAATTTCTGAAAACATATTTTTATAAACTTATAATTAGTCTGTATTAATTAAGTCGTTGAGATTCAAAATAACCTTCTTTTTCTGATAAAATACGCTTACTGTCGCGATAGCCAAGCGGTTAGGCAGAGGTCTGCAAAACCTTTCAGGTGGGTTCAACTCCCACTCGCGACTCAAAACAATAGGTCTGCAACCTGCCAATCCGGCAACTGCTCGGACCGCAGCGGCGGGGCAACTCTTTCACCCGTCCGTAACTTTAGTGAAGGCGGGCCACTCGCGACTCAATTTTCTACTAATTCATTTACATTCAACCGAGTATTTCTCACCTTCTCCTCAAAAATTATCCCTTTTTCACCATAATATTCCCGCTCCCTTCTCGTCGACACCGGTTGGGTAAAAGTATCTTTCCCACACGATAAGTTCGGGCAAATATCCCTCGGCGGAAAAATTTTTTCATCACAATGCGGGCAAATTTCCCCCATCAACATATACCTTTGTTTTCTTGTTCGCCAATGTCTTGGAGCTTCCATCTTATTTTTTTCTAATAACTTTTAAAAACCAGTAAGTCACGTATCCTAGTAGTAATAATTCCACCCAAAAAGCCACCGCAAACACGCTTCCCACCGACTTTAATAAACCTCCGTACTTGTAGCTATCCCATACCACTCTCGCCCCCGTATAAACTATTGCTGGTGACAGGACTAAAATTGATATTAAAAAAATCTGGGACTTATCTTTTTTTTTCCACATTTTTTTTATCGTCAAAAAAGGGGAGTCAAACAGATGATAAATATTTTTCCCTAGCAACACTAGTTGTCGCACCACTATCAGGATTATTAGTTTTCCAATTTTTTTAAATCTCTTTTCGATCATAGTTCCATGCTTCACGGAACTGTTTTTTAGCTCGGCTCAGTCTTGATTCCACTGCCTTCAAGCTAATTTTCAACATTTTTGATATTTCTTTTATTTTCAGTCCGTCTACATACTTTAGTCGCAACAATTTTCCATATCCTTCGTTTAATTCCGCAAAAGTATCTTTTATCTCTTCCAAAAGCTCATTTTTTAAAGCATCTCTTTCCGGAGTCAAGGCTTTATCGGCAATTTCCTCATATATCGGGTTATTTGAAAAAAGAACCTGTTTAATTTTTTTCTTTCGATAGTAATCAATGATTTTATGTTTGGCAATCGAACAAATCCAGCTAAACTCCTCGCATTTGTGATTAAAATTTTCTCTCGATTCCCAGGCCGACCACAGCACGTCGTTGGTAATTTCTTCTACTAATCCTTCATCCTCAATTTTTTGCGACACAAACTTCTTAATACTTCTACGATATTTTTTATCAAACTCCTTCATTCTTGCCTAATATATCATATACTTAATTACTTATGTTTTTTTCTGCCTCAAAAAAACACCCACTTTCTGCTTTGTCTTCAAGCTACCGGCTTGATTTGCTCGAGATGATTTATCGTGCCGGTAGCGGTCATTTTGGCGGGCCTCTTTCCTCTATGGATATTCTTATTTCTCTTTATAAATCTCAAATTTTTAATCCACCTCGTGATCATTTTATCCTATCGGCTGGCCACCTGGCTCCCGCCCTTTATGTCGTTTTGGCCAACAACGGTTTTTTTGACAAAAAACTTCTTGCCAAATTTGCTTCTTTTGGTTCTCCTCTCCAAGGTCACGTTTCTTCAGATGTTCCTGGAGTTGAATATTCTTCTGGTTCTCTTGGTCAAGGGCTCTCTTTTGCTGCTGGCCTGGCTCTTGGCGACAAAGCTCATTCCACCATCTGTCTCACCACCGACGGCGAACACAACGAAGGTCAAATTTGGGAGGCTGTCGCCTTTGCCAACAAGTTTCACCTTGGCAATCTCATCAACATTGTTGATCAAAATGGTTTTCAAATCGATGGTTCAACCTCCGAAATCATGCCCCTGGACTCTTTGGCCGCCAAATATCTTCGTTTTGGCTGGACGGTCACCACTGTTGACGGTCACAACTTTTACCAAATCGAAAAAGCTCTCAAAAAAGCCCGTGATACTACCATTTATCCCTCCTGCATTATTGCCCAAACTACTTTTGGAAAAGGTATTTCTTTTGCTCAAAATAATTACCAGTATCACGATGTCAAAAATTTACCGGAAAATCTTTACTTAAAAGCTAAAAAAGAATTGGAGGCCAAATAAAATGAAAATTGAAGATTCTAGATTAAAGATTAGTTCTATCCGCCAATCATTTTCCGACACCCTAATTAAATT
>DFZG01000048.1:2940-4983 GCA_002382075.1 Candidatus Shapirobacteria bacterium UBA4062 | reverse complement strand
GAGTCCACGCGGGGGAGCCCTAATCAATAATCAGAACTCCATCAATTATCCATAATTGATGGAGTTCAACTCCACCAATTAGACTTTTATTTTATAAAGTGTTAATATTCTTTATATGATTAAAAGAATATTAGAAATTAAGAACTTAATAGAAAAAGGAAAAGTGTTAATGATATACGGTCCAAGACAGGTTGGCAAGACAACATTAATCAAATCATTTTTAGAAGAAACTAACTTAAAATATAGGTATGATGCTGGTGATAGTTTTGAGATTGCCAATAATCTTTCCCAGTGTACCTATAAATCTACTGATGAGCATGTTGATAATTACGACCTAATTATTATAGATGAAGCTCAAAAGATTGAAAACATTGGAAATGCACTAAAATTAATGGTTGATAGACATCCAAATAAGTATTACATTGTAACTGGATCATCTTCATTTGATTTGGCCAATAAAACAGACGAGTCGCTCACTGGAAGAAAAAATGTTTATACACTCTATCCGATTTCACAACTTGAGCTAAATCTAGATATTTCAAAATCAGAATTAAAAAGTAATTTAGAATATTATTTAATTTATGGTAGTTATCCAGAAGTTTTGTCAAAAAAAATTAATTCAGATAAAGAATTTGTCATAAAAATGATAGCCAATTCTTATTTAATTAAAGACATTTTAGAATTTAATAGAATAAAAAATTCTCAGACTATTTATAAATTATTAAAACTTCTCGCTTTTCAAATAGGTTCTGAAGTTTCAACAACAGAACTTGCAAGCCAATTATCTATTGATGTTAAAACAGTCAGTTATTATCTAGATTTATTACAAAAATCATTCGTTATTTTTCCTCTTTATGGATTTTCTCGAAATTTAAGAAGTGAGATAAACAAGATGAATAAATATTATTTTTATGATGTTGGAATTAGAAATGCTCTTGTTTCAAATTTCAACAAATTAGATAATAGAGACGATATTGGTCAACTTTGGGAGAATTTTATATTGACTGAAAGAATAAAATTTAATGAATATAATAAAATAAATATCAATTATTATTTTTGGAGAACATACGAGCAACAAGAAATAGATTTAATTGAAGAAGGTGGAGGAAAATTATCTGGCTATGAGTTTAAATGGCAGAAAAATAATTCAAAATCTCCAAAACTATGGTTAGAAACATACAATGATGCTAATTTTAAAGAAATTAACAAAGAAAATTATTTTGAGTTTGTATTATAAATATTTTGTCTTCTTTTAGATAATTTTTCACCCACTTTTCTATCCGAGTACTAACCTGACAAGGGAGCCAGTACTTTTTGAACCTAAATTTTAGATACCCCGTCTTGGACTGCGAAACTTTTGATAAAACCAGGTTATGAATAAACCACTTTTAATTGTTGTTTCAGGTCCATCTTGTTCTGGAAAATCTACTTTAGCTAAAAAAATATCAGAGAAATACCAATTACCATTGATAACTAAAGATGGCATTAAAGAATTGATTTTTGATAATCTAGGATGGAGTGACCGAGAGTGGTCAAAAAAAGTTGGTAGCGCAAGCAATAAGCTCTTAGCCTATTTTCTTGACGCGATGTTAATTTCTAAGAAACCAATAATAATTGAAAGCAATTTTAAAAAAGAATTTGACACAAAACCAATTTTAGAAAAACTTTTAAAATTTGATTATTTTCCACTTCAAATAATGTGCCAGTGTGATGGACAGATTTTGTTTGAGAGGTTTAAGAAAAGGTCGGAATCCGGAGAAAGACATCCAGGACATAACGATTCAAAAAATTATGATGAGTTTAAGGGAATACTACTAAAGGGTAAATTTGAACCACTTAAAATTGGAGGAGAAATACTAACTTTTGATACGACAAATTTTGACAAACTAGATTTTGAGAAAATCTACAAAAAAATTCAGCAATTAATTGATTAAAATTTACACACAAAAGTTCTGATTGAGTCGTTCGTCCGCCGTAGCTTAAGCGAAGGAGACCAAGGCGGGGAACAATAGTGTAATAAAAACATAAACTTTACGTATCACT
>DFZG01000048.1:0-2815 GCA_002382075.1 Candidatus Shapirobacteria bacterium UBA4062 | reverse complement strand
TTACTTAGTTTAGTAACATGTTAATCACCATCCTCATTATTGCTGCTTTTTTAATTCTCATTTCCATCCGTCAGGTTAATCAGTACGAAAAAGGTCTTAAATTCACCTTTGGTAAATTTACATCCATTATGGAACCCGGGTGGAATCTGGTTTTCCCCATTGTTCAGAGTTCTATCAAAGTAGATATCAGGGTCAAAGCCGTCGATGTTCCAGATCAAAACACTATTACTCGAGATAATGTTTCGGTAAAAGTTAATGCCGTCATTTATTACAAAGTTGCCGATGCTCCAAAAGCAATTATTGAAGTTGAAGATTTTAGATATGCCATCTCCCAGTATGCTCAAACAACCATGAGAAACATCGTCGGCGAAGTTACTCTCGATGAGTTACTTTCAAGTCGAGATAAAATTGCCGACAGAATCAAACAAATTGTTGATAAAGAAACAGATGCTTGGGGTTTAAAAGTCAACAACGTCGAATTAAAAGATGTCAGTTTGCCCGCCGAAATGGAAAGAACTATCGGCAAACAAGCCGAAGCCGAAAGAGAAAAAAGAGCCGTCATCATCAATTCAGAAGGGGAGTTGGCCGCTTCAGAAAACATCTCCAAAGCCGCCAAGTCTCTCAGTGCTATTCCCGGAGCTCTTCATCTTAGAACCCTTCAATCCATAAACGACATGTCCTCCGACCAATCAAACACTGTTGTTTACATGGTTCCCATCGAACTCCTCAAAGCTCTTGAAGGTTTTGGTAAATTAGCCAAAAAATAATTTAGTTAATTAATTTCTAAACCATGACCAAAAATCCTCTTATAAATGCCCTTAGCGCTTCTGCTTACATTATTTTTGGGGTCACAATTATGTCCTTTGTCACCGAGCCTTTAAAAAACAAACCCGATACCTTTTTTGCTCCAATCGTTTTTCTCTCTCTTTTGACATTATCCGTTGCCGTCATGGCTTTTCTCTTTTTTTACCAACCCGTTATGCTTTTTATTGCTGACCAAAAAAAAGAAGCCGTTAATCTATTTGTCAAAACCACTGGTATCTTCGCTGTTACCACCACCATCACCTTAATTCTACTTTCCATCGGTCTGATTTAATTTCCTTTTTTGATGATGTAAAATCAGCTATGAATAAAGAAAAAATATCAGTTTTAATCTCGGGTATAGCCGGTTCAGGCAAATCTTTTATCGCCAAACATTTAGCCTCAATCGGAATCGAAGCCTATGATATCGAAGATGACGGGGAAATGTTTAAAATGTATCGCCTCGATACGAGAGAAGTTTTTCGTAATTATCAAAACAGCAATATGGAGCACGTCAAAAATGCATCCTGGAACTGCGATGTTAATTTACTAAAAAAATTAATTAAAAATCAAAAAACTAAATTGGCTTTTTACTCTGGTATTGCCAGTAATATGGAAGAAATTATTCCATTATTTGACAAATTTATCCTTCTAAAAGCCTCTAAGCCTGTTTTATACAAAAGACTTTTGGGTCGAACAGGGGAAAATGATTATGGCAACACGCAGGCAGGTCGGCAAAGAATTTTGGCCAGCAAAGATGAGTTTGAAAAGAAGATGATTAGCCAAGGGGCGATTGTTATTGATGCTGATGGCGATGCTGATATTGTTAGTAAAAGAATTCTCGAAAAAACATCTTAATATTTATTTCTATGAACACAATCCAAACCACTTTCATCTCCATTTTCGGAATCATTTCTTTACTCACCGCCATTAAAGGCATTTATGAATCTACCGCCAAAAATAATCCTTTTGGCCTTACATATCCTCTCTTTCTGTTTGGAATTTTTGTTTGGGGTGATGCTGCAATTTTAGGTCTTTTCTGGTTTCTAATTTCCCTGACATCTTTATTATTAAAAGACTGGATTTTGTTTTTCTTAATTATCTCTCTCTTTTGGGTTGTCAGAAGTTTGGGTGAAATTATTTACTGGATAAACCAACAATTTTCCCCAATTATTCGTAACCCTCCAAAAAATTTAATAGGCTATAAATTTTTCCGCAATGACTCCATTTGGTTTATTTATCAAGTGTTTTGGCAATGCGCCATGATCGTTTCAATAGTCTGTTCAATCTATCTAACCAGTCTTTGGCTAAACACTAAATTCTAATTAAAAAACTCCCGTTTATCGTCTTTTTATTTTCTTCAAGGTGCAGTTGGTTTCAGTGCCGTAATTACCGGTATTTTCAAAGCCTTTTTTTGGCCAGCCATTTTGATGTTCGAGCTTCTTACCTATCTCCAGCTCTAGCTCCTATCTTGACTCTTACCCTCTCTCTTGTCACAATTATTTATNNATTCCTCTCAATCAGGTATTGCTGGCATATTTTTTCTTATTATAATTCTGGCCCTACTTTTGGGACTCGACTTTGGTTATGTCTACTTTTTAGAAAAATGCGGCGACACTCCCATCGGCACTTGTTTGTCCGCCGACGTTACTGATGAATTTCAAAAAAGTGTTTCCGCTCCTACTCCCACCCCCGCTTTACCTCCAATCACCGCTGTTGGTAGTTTAATTGTCAAAAATTACTCAGTCTCCATCACTCTAAATTTTCCCTCAGAAGGTGGTCCGGTCACCGGCAAAGTTACCGGAGACTGTAGCGCTTCTGTTACCGGGGAATATTCCGGTGGCGACAATGGCACCATCAGCGGCCAGGTTTTTGGTAGCTGCTCACCTTTTTTTGTTCCCATTCCCGCCAAAGCCACCTTTTCCGGCACTGTTGATCAAGGTCAAAAAATTGTCCCAATTTCTGGCACTGGCTCCGCCGCTGGTATTTCCGGCTCCGGCTCCCTCACCCTAAC
>DFZG01000054.1 GCA_002382075.1 Candidatus Shapirobacteria bacterium UBA4062 | reverse complement strand
AGATCACCGGAAAATAAATTTTGATAGTAATTATTGATTAAGGGATATTCAGAATTAGAATAATTTTTATAAACCCGGCGGGAAGGAACGATAATATAATCGGATAGGGTAATTTGATTAATTAATTCACTGGAAAAATCAACCTCGTCATAGAAATCAAAGTGGGTAATTTTGTAGCCAGATTGATTTAGGGGAAAATTAACAACATTACCACCTTCGGATAAAATTATTGAATTTGCAGGGATATTTTGGCTAAACCACTGAGAAGATACTTGGCGGATATCCGGATAAAAGTAATGAGAAAAGTAAATCATCCCGGGCAAAATTGCCAAAACAGTTAAAGAGAGTCTTATGGGTCGAGATTTGAAATTAGATATAAATAAAGCGGCGAAAAAGGCGGGGATAAAAAATAGGGGCGACATAAAACGAAACCATTTGACGTAAGTTTGACCAAAATAGAGAAAGTAAATTAGGGCGGGTAAAAAAAGAATAATAAACTGGGATAATTTTGTTTTGATTTTTAGCCGGGGGAGAGAAATTAAAGATAATAGGCTAAACATGAAAATAATTATTCCGGAGCTATAGGGAAAAATGTTTTTAAACTGAAAGAGGTAAGGGGTGGAGTTTTTGAATTGAGTGGTATAAAAAACGGACAGCTGACCGGTGGCCACCGAAGTTTCATACTTCATGGCTGACCAGAAATCGTAAAAATTTATCCAGTTATAGGGCGAGAGAATTAAGAAAAAGATGAATGAAAGAGAAATGAATTGAAGAAAGAATATGACGGAAACCAGATGAAAGGGATTTTTTTTGAAAGATAAAATGAAGGAAAATAACAAAGGCAGAGCAAAAAAAACGGCAGTAATTTTGGTAGCCAGACCGATACCGGTAAAGATAGAGCCAAGTAAGATGTATTTTGGATTTGTGGATTGATAGTATTTTAGGGCCAAATAAGTATTGATGGCAAAAACAAAAATTAGCAAAGATTCGGTGGTGCCAAAGTGGGCAAGTTGAATAAGACCGGGAGTGAAAACCATTAATAGTAAAAAAAGACGGGCGATTTTGGGAAAAACAATTTTGGCGGATAGATAAAAAAAGTAAAGAGCAAAGAGTGAAAAAGTGGCTGACAATAATCGAAGAATAAAAATTGAGTCACCTAAAGAATTGGATGAGCTAAATAATTTGCCAACATAATATGAAAGGTAAAGTGGAAATTGGCCATAGGAGTAGAAATGAGGGTCTAGGTTGGTATCTGAAAACTGACTAACAGCCGTGGCCATATTATTTTCATCCGGGTGAAAATAATAAGGGAATCCCCAATTTAGTCCGTAAAATCGGGTAAATATGGCTACAATAATCAGAAGAGGAAACAGGAAACGGGAAAACACTTTATAGAACATAAAGAATGACAATCATCATCAAACCCCAGGTGAGAATTGAAAGAAGGAGGGGAATGTCTGTGGCAATAGTTTTTTCTGGTCTCTCCCCTTCCTGCATTTCAAAAATTATTTGACCATATCTCATGATGCCAAAAATTACCGGAATAATGGTAACCATGTACCACTTTCGGTCGATAGCTTTAGGGAAATATTCTAAAAGAAAATCATGAAAGATACCATCAAATTTAATTTTTTCTTCAAAAAAAGTAAACATGGAATAAGTGATTAGGGTGCAGACGGCAAACATGGTAGTGTAAAAATTGAGAAGACTTTTGCCATAACCACGAAGAGCACTGCGAGTGGTAACTCCGGTATTGAATAATTCACTGCGACGTTTACCACTAGCGATAAATAGAGACAAGAAAATAACAGTGAGCATTATCCAGATTGGTAGATGAAAACCAGTAGCCAATTCTCCGGCATAGGCCCGGAGAATAAAAAAGAAAGCAATACCGACAATATCTAAAACAGCTTTTTTCTTAAAGATAAAGGAATAGGAAAATTGAAGAATTATAAAAACCAAAGAAATGATAAAAAAGCCAGGATTGATAAACGAAGCGATTAAAAGACCGGTAAAGACGAAAATAAGGGCAATTAATAAAGCTAATTTAGGTGACAAATCCCCTCTGGCTATGGGACGATATTTTTTGGTGGGATGCAGACGGTCTTTGTTTTTATCAACAATATCGTTGACGAGATAAGAAGATGAAGAAAGAAAGCAGAAAGCGATAAAAGCAAAAAGACTTTTGGTAAAAATTTCAGGGACAAACAGTTGGCCGGTAAGAATGGCTGAGGCGAACAGATTTAAGTTTTTAATCCATTGAAAAGGGCGAATAGCCTCAAGAACTGCAAAAAATGGTTTAGTAATTTTTTTGGCCATTGCCTATAATAATATCAAAAATCCAAGCAAAGTGACGATGATACCGACGATACTTAGAGATTTGGCGGGAAAATCAACTCCGGCTTCGGGTAACACTATCCTGGTAGGAGATGGACCCTGAGCAATAACTTGAGTCGGAACCAGAGTATTGGTGGGAACCGGAGTACTAGAGATGATTATAGTGGTGGGAGTGGGAGTAGGAGTACTAGTGGGTTTAGTAGTTGGAGTGGGAGTATTGGTTGGCTTGGTGGTCGGGGTAAGAGTAAAGGAGGGATTGGGAGTTGAAGTAGGAGTGTTGGAAATTATCTTGGTGGGTGTCGGGGTAGAGGTGGGTTTGATAGTAGGAGTGTTGGTGGGTTTGGTGGTGGGGGTAAGAGTTGAAGTGGGTTTTTTGGTAGGAGTCGGAGTGGAGGTGGGTAATTTGACCGGCGAGGGAGTGGTGCAATTTTCATCGATAGTACTCATGAAACAATTTGAAGTGTAATCGATTTGTTGAATTCCACAAAAATTACTATCAAAACAAACCTGGGTAACATTTTCATATGTTTGACGATTGTCTTGACAACCACCACTGGTATCAAAAACATTGGGACATTTATAATGATTGACAAGACTGAGGGTGCCGGAAATAGCTTTTAGACAGCGACCTTCAATTTTGGCGTTGGCTTCGGTACAAGTAAAAATAGTTGGATCAGTTTCTCCTGAATCAGTGGGACATTTAGTCAGGTCTCTGGTGTCACAATCCCAGTAACCAAAGTCCTTTTCGTATTGAGACCAAGGAGTACAGATACAAATAAAGCCAGTGTTGTTACCTTGGGTATTTTCCTGACAAAGTTCTTTTTCTAGAGGAGAACAGTATTCCGGTAGTTCTTCAGCCCGACGACGAGTGTCTTGAGTTTGTTTTACTAAATAAGTACCACCAAAAATCGATGAAATTATTAGCAATGAACTTAAGACTAAATAGATATTCTTGGTAAAAAAACGGATCATTTCTAGTTAAATTTACCCGATTTGGTAAATAAATGCAAAGAAAGGGCAATTAGTGGGAAAGAGAAAAGAAGAAATAGAATAGTGGGTGAAGAATTGCCGGCAACCGGCATTTGGGACACAGTGGGAATTGGAGAAGGTTTGATGGTGGGAGCAAGTGTAGTCACAGGGGCTTGGGTGGGAAGAGAAGTAGGGGTGAGGGTAGGGGNNGTTTGCCAGATGCCAGTGGAAGGGTCTTGGGACGAAACGGTAATCGTATGTTCACCTGGTGTAAGGTCGGAAGGGGGTGACCAACTCCAAGTGCCATCTGAAGAAGAAGTGGTTTCGGAATTTATAGTTTGGGGAGATTCAACCTTGATAATTACTTTTGAAGAAGATGGGGCAGAACCAAAAAACTCCGGTTTTTGAGTGGAAAGGGTTTCGTTGTCGGATGGATTTATTATTTCCAAATTTTTGGGTGCCGGATTTAAATCATATTGATCAAGCTGGCCAGTGGTGGGTTGATTAAGAGGTTGTGAGTCGGAGAAAGAATTTTGACCAATAATAATGTCGGGAACGGGATTATTGCGGGAGCTATGACTGGTAATCTGAGTGGTTTGACCATCAGAGGAAATCACAACAATATCTTCTTGGGTATCGGTAGAAAGAGAAAACCAGTTGTTTTTATCAGAATTAAAGCTGATAGCCAAAGAAATATTCCAATAGCCATTTTTGGTGACAGGGGAAGATAGGGGTGAAGCTCCGGGAATGTTTAAATAGACAATAGCATTGCTGGCGGATGACATATCGGGATTGAATACCCGACCCCAAGCCAGATTAGAAGTGGGAATGTTGCCAATAGGTTTGGTAGCGGTGGTGAAAGTGTAATTTTGATTGGTGTAGGTGTTGCCGTCACTAATAACGCTATAAATATAGTTGGCTTTTTCTTTAAGGCCGTTGATTAAAAAATAATGGGTTTTTGATTTTGAGGAAGAAGATGAGAAGTGACTATTGATTGTTCGATTGTCGACTTTTAGAACTGAGGAGCATTCCGCTTGAGTGAAATAAGAAATTTCGGCTGAATTATGGGTAATATTGGTTACCTGAGGATTTTGAGGTTTACAGTCGGAATTGGCTCTTGAAGAAAGATTTTGATTTCGGGAGGTAAGATAGACACCACCAAAAAGGGAAATAATTAAAAGAAGTAATCCAAGAATAGTGGGAATTCTGGCTTCTTTTTTCATAAATCGGTGATGCTTGATTCTAAGTCAGAATCGACATCAACCGGTGGAGGTAGTTCGATCTGGGGGTCAAAGTGAAGTTTTTTTTCGATTAGATCTAAAACTTCTATGTCAATATTGGGATCAAGTGGTTTTACGGTAACATCTTCGGATATTTTTTTAGAATCTGCCAAAAGATTAGAGTAACTTTGCTGAATAATAAAAACCATTACCGAAACTAGGGTAACTAGGGAAATAATTAGATAGTATTTGGAAATTTTATGTTTGTCCATTTAAGGTGTCCAATAATAAACGTCGGCTGAAAAAGTTGATAACATTTCCGATGATTGAGAAGCAGTTTTGCTGGTGGTATTTTTTGAAGAGAAAGTAAGATTGCTTATATCGATTAAACGGCGATTTTGGCTGATAATATCGACAAAATTTACAAAAGAGGTGAAGGGGGTGGGAGAAGTCAGACTGACTTGATATTTTTTGGCAGCGTCAAAAGAAGGAATGGCGTCTTTTTGATTAAGTGAAAAGTTGAGGGTTTCTAGAGTAAAAGCCGATTGGCGAGCTGATGCTTGGAGTTGATCGTAGAGAGTTGAAAATGAGTTTTTGTCGGGAAGAGAAGTGTTAATTATTTGATATCTTTCCTGAACTTGGGCAAAATTGTCTTGAGCTTGGATAAGATTATTGATTTTGGCTTTCATGAGTTGAGTTGAAGTTTCTTTGGCCTTAATTTCGCCAAGTAAAGAGGAAATAGTTAGAAAAGTGGGTCGAATGGCAAAAATTAAAAAGAAAGTAATTAAGGTAAAAGTGGAAGCAATCTCAACTTTGCGAATAAATTTTTGATTCTCCTTTTGCTTTTTAAGATACTCAAAAAGAGGTCTGGTGCTAGAGTAAATACTGTTAACGAGTGACATCGGTGGTGGGGGGATTAAAACTTAACGTAAGACTAATAGTGTATTTGGTGTCTTTAGGTTTTTTTTCGATATTTTTGATGTTTACATTGCCGATATCAGGGTTCAGAATAAGGTTGGTCACAAAATCAACAATGGAAGACTCTTGGTAAGCAAAAACGGTCATATCTGACTTAACCATAGACGATTCCTCGGATTGAGATAGACTGAAACGATCATAAACAATACCAGGAGGAGAGCTTTCGATTAAAGACTGAATTTTTGGGGCATAATCAGGTGCCTCAGTATAATATTTTTTAGCAAATTCTAATCGCTGTTGGAGAAGGAGGTATTCGTTTTCAAAATCTTTGGTACTTTCTAATATTGCAGTTTGCTGGCGAATAGTTTCGGACAGATCAGCATTTTTTCGATCGAGCCAAAAACGGGAGATGAAAGCCAAAACAACAATCAATTCAGTAAAGACAATTACAAAACGACCGGCGGTAGTTAACCATCGCATAAAGCGATTGGAAAATGATTGGGAATTATTCTCGTCAGGTAATAGGGATATCTCTTTTTTCGGAGGCATGTTAATTAAGTATATACAGCTTTATTTGGAAATTAAATAGTAAAACTTTACCCAAAGCTAAAGTTTATTTGTTTACCGAGTTACTGAGACGATTTTTGAATTTTTGGTAGTATTTTTGGTAGTCCTGAAGTTGTTCAACCTTAAACATTTTTATTGAAATCAAGTAAGAAACGAATCCCAAAACGCTGGAGATGATGAAAATATTGATAACGTTAATAGTTCTAGCAGTATCTAACAGATAAATATCAAGGCTTTTGATGGTTACCCAAGTAACTAAACCCATGATGATAGAAGCTAAGAGGATACGATTGAATTGGGATAAAATTACAGACCAATTGATACCGTTAACTTTTCGACCAAAAAAGATGACTAAACCAAAACATTGGACTAAGTTTGCCAAGGAAACGGAAAAAGCCAAACCAATGATGCCTAAATCGGTGAAGTTGACTAAATAGAAACTGGCGACAACGTTTGCCAGTAGGGAGACAAAAGAAATCTTCATAGGGGTACGGGTGTCGTGGAGGGCGTAGAAAGATCTGACTAGAATTTGAATTATCGCCTGACAGACGATAGCTGGAGATAAAAAGGCCAAAGTTTTGGCAGTAATTAAAGTAGCTTCCCAGGGAAACTGTTTGGCACCAAAGGCAATTCTGACGATGGCTAGACGGTTTACCAGAAAGATAGTGGCGACAGGTAGGGCGATAAACAAACTTTGCATTAGAGTATTAACAACAATATTTTTAAAATTTTCTAATTTATTTTGAGCGACGTTTTTTGACAGAATGGGTAAAGATGCCTGACCGACGGTAGTGGCAAAAATGCGGCTGGGAAGATACATAATTTGCATGGCTAAATTTAAAAGTGAAATTGAACCGGCAATTAAACCAGAAGCAAAAAAGAGAGTGACTGTATTTTCGATTTCGGAGAGACCCAGCGACAAACTTCGGGGAAGCATGAGACGAATAACTTCCCTAACCCCTTCAAGTCTATGCTTAAGGGAAAAAGTGTAATTAAAACCAATTTTTTTGACAATTGGAATTTGAATTGCCAAATGGAAAAAGGCGCCAACTACAGCTCCGTAAACAACCCCGTAAATACCAAAAACTGGAGCGAGGGTAAAAATAGACAAGATGATAAAAAAGTTGTAGATAATGGGAGAAAGTGCAGAAACAATAAAAACTTGATGAACCTGGAGAATGGCGGTGATAAAATTGCTAAGTAAGAAAAATATTTGGGCGATTAACAAGATGCGAGTAAGGTTGACCATTAGATCAATCTGGTAAGGACTGAAACCCTGGGCAATTAATTCAGAAAATGGACGGGTAAAAATTAAGAGAATAACAGCAGCAAGAAGAAATACAAAAAAGAGGAGGGTGATGACGGTTGATGCGACTAAATCGGCTTGCTTTTTGTCTTTGTGAAGATAACTGCTAAAAACAGGAATAAAAGAGGCTGATAGGGCGCCGGTAACCAAAAGTTTGAAAATTAAATCGGGTAAGCGGAAAGCAGCAGTGTAGGCATCTAGCTCTAAGGCACAGCAGGAAAAAAAATGAGCATAAAGAAAGCGAGAGCGTAAAAAGCCCAAAATTGCGGAAAAAACGAAGGTGATAGCCAAGACAAGGCTGGCAGAAAATATAGTGTTTTGCTTAACCAAGCTGAGATGGCGAAGCCGATTTAAGACGGTCATTAATGACCTATTATATGAGTTATCCTTGACAGTTTCACGGTGATGTTTGAAATTGCTTTGGTCAAATTATTGTAAAATGGGAATTTAGGCGATAGAATACAGTCTATGCCAATCAGTCTATCTGCAAAAAAATCATTGCGAAAATCAATAAAAAACAAAAAAGATAATGTTGATCTTAAAAATAAGGTCAAAAAATCGGTTAAAGAATATCTGGCAAAACCGAGCGAGAAAGCTTTTAGTGGAGTAGCCAGTTTACTGGATAAATCCGTTAAAAAAGGGATTAGTCACAAAAATAAAGTAGCCAGACTTAAATCAAGACTATCAAAAATGAGGGTAGCTAAAGTGGAAGTGAAAAAGCCCCTAAAAAAGGCAAAAAAGAAAGTAATCCGAAAGACAAGTAAAAAAATGTCATAGCCCTGCCAGCGCGGGGCGAATAAAGTATAATCACTTTATTAGTTAATGACATTTTTTAAATGAAAAAGTATTTTGTAACAACTCCAATTTATTATATAAACGATATTCCCCACATTGGGCATACCTGTACTACGGTGGCGGCAGATATTTTGGCGAGAGCGCATCGTCAAAGAGGTGAAGAGGTTTTCTTTTTAACTGGAACTGATGAACATGGTCAAAAAGTGGCCCAAGCGGCGGAAAAAGAAGGTTTGGAAGTTAAGGAATATTGTGACAAAATTTCCCCAAGATTTGAGGAGGCCTGGAAGAAACTAAATATTAGCCATGATTTTTTTATTAGAACAACTGATCCGAGACACGAAAAAGTGGTAGGGGAGATTATGGAGAAGATTTATGAGAATGGGGATATTTATAAGGATAAATATGAAGGTTATTATTGCATCGGTTGTGAAAAATTTTTGACAGAAAGCGATTTGGTTGACCAAAAATGCCCGCTTCATCCTGAAGATCAAACGGTCAAAAAGAGTGAGGAGAATTGGTTTTTTAAGTTGACAAAGTATGTGCCAAAGTTAATCGAAATGATCGAAAACAAGGAAACTAACTATATTTTTCCGGATGGGAAGAGAAGTGAGATTTTGGCAAAGTTAAAAGCGGGGGTGAATGATGTGTCAATTTCTCGGGAAAATGTGAGTTGGGGAGTAGCCCTGCCTTGGGATAAAAACCAGACGATTTATGTGTGGATTGATGCTTTGATAAATTATTACTCGGCAACTAGGTTTTTGGAAGAAAAAGAGGATTTTTGGCCGGCGGATTTGCATTTGCTGGGAAAAGAGATTTTGTGGTTTCATACAGTAATTTGGCAGGCCATGCTATTGTCGGCAGGAATTGAATTACCTAAAAAGACTTATACTCATAGTTTTTATATGATTGATGGGCAAAAAATGAGTAAATCGCTGGGAAATGCGATAAGTCCTAATGAATTAATTTCCAAATTTGGAGTTGATGGCTCTAGGTATTTGGTAGCCAGATCATTTCCATCGACTGACGACGCGGATGTGGGTTTAACAAGATTTATTGAAAAATATAATGCTGATTTGGCGAATAATTTGGGTAACTTGGTGAGTAGAGTATGTAAACTAGGAGTAAATCTTGAATCTCCAAACTTCAATCTTCAATTAGACAAAGAATTCATTGAGAAAATTGATGATTTGAAATTAGACGAGGCGATTGGATGGGTGTTTGAAAATTATGTGGATAAATCCAATAATCGATTAAATGAAGTGACGCCGTGGAAACTCAGTGCCAATGATCCAAAAAGGATTGAAGTTTTGAGGGAATGTGCCCAAAATTTGCAGTTGGCGGCCTGGTACCTTGAGCCAGTAATGCCTGAGGCTTGCAAAAAAATCCAGGAAATTTTTGAAGGGGAAATAAAAGCTTTGGATAAACCGTTGTTTATGAGGATTTAACAAGTTAATCGTCACTTGTTCCAACGTTGTGACCATTAATTTTTGTAAACACGTTTTTTGTATTTATTAATCTTTTTATATTTCAAAAAAAAGAGATTCAAAGCGGCCAACGTTATGCCACATTCTATTTTGGAACCAAGTATCATTTGTTCCAGTTTAGAACGGCTAATTTTAATAACTTCTTGAATAGCTTCATCATTTTCTTGATTACCTGTTTTTAGGCCGGTCAAATTTAATTCAGTAGCCAAAAAAACATTTATGTAGGTTGTTTCATGACCTGGCGCTACATAAAAGCTACCGATTTTTTTCCATTTTTTTGCCACAATACCAGTTTCTTCAAAAAGCTCTTTCTTGGCCTGTCCAACAATATCAGCAGAATCAATCACACCCGCTGGTAATTGTAGAATGTTTTTTTGGAGAGGGTATCTGTATTCCTTGATAAAATAGATGGAATTATCTTTGTCTAAGGCAACAATAAAGTTTCCAGCTGGTTTTTCAAGAAAGGCATAAATACCTTTTTTACCGTCTGGCTTAAAAACAGTATCCTCGTGAATTCTGATCCAGGGGTTGCAATACACGAGTTTTGAATTTATTTTTTTCCATCCTCTAGACATAATTTTTTGCAAAACTTTGTTGTTTGGAAATTGTTTCCCCAAATTTCAGATAACGTTTCAGTATATGGGAAGTTATACTGGCTTGTTAAACTATTTTACAACAAGACAGGATAATTTGGGTTGAGGAGG
>DFZG01000047.1 GCA_002382075.1 Candidatus Shapirobacteria bacterium UBA4062 | reverse complement strand
TCAAAATTATTGCTGATTGGAAAGTCGATCCCCATTTTGGCACCGGCGCTCTGGGAGTTACTCCAGCCCACTCCATGGCCGATTGGCAAATGGCCGAAACCCATGATCTCCCCATCATTAAGGTTATTAACGAAGAAGCAAAGATTAATCCAAACTTCGGCGAATTCAGTAACCTAACTATCTCCCAAGCTCGACAAGAGATTGTCAAAAAGCTTGAAAAAAGGGGATTGTTAATCGATCAAAAACCTCTTGATCACAATTTATCCACCTGCTATCGCTGTAGCACTCCCATCGAACCCCTACCTTCAAAGCAATGGTTTGTTAATGTTGACAAAAAACTTGATAGATTGGGCAATAAATCTCTCAAAGATCGTGCCATCGAAGTTGCCACTTCCGGTCAAATCAAATTTACTCCCAAAAGATTTACCAAAAGATATCTTGATTGGCTTGAAAATCTCCACGACTGGTGCATCAGTCGTCAAATCTGGTTTGGCCACCAAGTTCCGGTTTTTTATCGTGACCAAGAGGTTTATGTCGGCGAAAACAAACCCGAAGGTCAGGGTTGGGTCCAGGACACCGACACCCTCGACACCTGGTTTTCTTCCGGCATGTGGACTTTTTCCACCCTCGGCTGGCCCCAAAATTATGTTGATGGTCAAAAACTTAATGATCTAGCCAAATTCCACCCCACTCAAATGCTCGAAACCGGACATGAAATCATCACTCTTTGGGTTTCCCGCATGATTATCATGTCCCTTTTTGCCCTCGATGAAATTCCTTTTGAAAATGTTTATCTTCATGGCCTGATTTTGGATCGCACCGGCAAAAAAATGAGCAAATCCAAAGGCAATGGCATTAATCCTCTGGATGTTATCAAAGCCTACGGCACCGACGCCGTCAGGCTCTCGCTTTTAATTGGCAGTACTCCGGGAAACGATATCCGTTTTTACGAAGAAAAAATTCAAAAACATCAAAATTACATCAACAAAATTTGGAACATCGCCCGCTACATCATTTCCAATTACCAACCCACCTCTGATATTTCTGAAAGCCAAATAGATCCCTCCGATTTAACCGATTTTGATAAATGGATTTTATCCAAGACCCAAACTCTAGTTAAAGAGGTTACTAGTGATTTGAAAAATTATAATTTCTCCCAAGCCGGCGAAAGGCTTTACAACTTCACCTGGAACGATTTAGCTGATTGGTATTTAGAGGTCTGTAAATTCGAAAAAAATAATTCCAAACCCGCCATTTTATCCTATGTCATAACCACCATTCTCAAACTTCATCATCCTTTTACTCCCTTTGTTACCGAAAAAATTTGGTCCTTCATTTTTGGTGAGTCAAAAGACAATCTTCTCCTAGTCGCTCCCTGGCCCAAAGTTAATTCCACTTTTGCTCGCCTCGCCTCTTCAAAAAATATTGATTTAGTCCAAGAAATAATCATCGCTATCCGTAACGCCCGCAGTGCCAACAAGATTGAACCTTCCACCAAAATTAAAGCCGTAATTTACGCTGGTAAAAATAGCCAATTTATCAAATCCCAAGATTTGTTAATCACCAGTCTCAAAACCGGTATTCAAACTTTAGAAGTCAAAGATTCTGGTCCCAAAATCGACCAAGCCATTTATATTTCCGTTCAAAATTTAGAAATTTATTTAATAATTCCTGTCGACAAAGCCAAAGAAACTGCCCGCCTCAAAAAAGAGATTCGAAACCTCACCAATTTAGTTGATAGCCAGCAAACCCGTCTCCAAAACAAAGATTTTATCGCCAAAGCTCCGCCCCAAATTGTTGCCGCCCAAAAAGCTAATCTCCAAAAACTCACCACCGAGCTCAAAAACCTCACCGACCGCCTAAAAAATCTTTAATTCCCTCTATCTTCTCACCAACAATATTCCAAAAGGTGTATCCCATCCCGTTACCACTTTTAACATCTTTTCCCGCCATAAATCATCATAACATTTTTCATGTTTATGATTTAATTTTCCGCTGATTGTTTGGCAAAAAACTATGTCCGGTCACCACTCTTTTTCCTGTTTTTGATTCCAACTCCATCCGGGCATTTTTGGCAATTCCTCCACCCTTTTTAGCCGGGATTTTGTTGGGTTCCAATCCAACAGCCTTAACTGATTCGGCGATCTCTCGGGTCGATAATTCTGCCAATGCCGTAAAAATCAGCTCTGCCTCTGTCATGTGATCCCGCAAATTTTGCGACTTTAATTTCTTTAGATCTTTATGTTCCTTGACCGACAATCCAGTCCATTCCTGATGAATAATGTTGGTCAAAATCGCATATTCCTCTTCTTTAGTAATTTCATGTGTTTTCCAGTAATCAGTCAGCTTATTTCTGGTCTCCTGACCCATCATTCTCTGTTGTATCCACTTCTGGCTTCTTCCCATTCTTTGCCAATAGCTTCGTGACCGGTCAAGCGCCTTCCCTGGGTCATTAATCTCTTCCACCCGTTCATATCCCACCTTCGCCAGCCAAAGTTTAAATGGTTCGGCATTAGGTGAGGGGATTGATTGGATTAATCGAAATAAAGTTTCTGTATCAGCTGAATCAGATAAATAATATTTCCCATCTTTAGATAAAAATTTCAGTTGTACGATTTTTTCGTACACCTCGCTTCCTTCATTGTTTAATTTTATTTTTAAATCAGACCAATATCTTTTTGGAATACTACTACTAGTCAAAACAGAAATCACATCTACCACTGAAAAATACCATTTTTCTTTTTTCT
>DFZG01000015.1 GCA_002382075.1 Candidatus Shapirobacteria bacterium UBA4062 | reverse complement strand
TTGTAGATTGAAGATTGTAGTTTGTAGATTGTAGATCCCCCCCAAGGGCTTTATTTTTATAACTAGAATAAATCGCTCCAATCACCGCCACATCCGCCGCCGTCTCCGTCACCCGAATTCCTCCCGCCGCCGTCACAAACACGTCATACTTATATAATGGTATATTTAAATATTTTTGAGCAATCGCCAACAGCATCTGTCCCCGGTTATAATCTATTCCCACAAAATTCCTTTTAGGCATCGGCACAAAACTTTCCACCACCAAAGCCTGAATTTCTGTCAAAATCGGCCTCCCCCCGTCCATCACCAAGGTCACCGCACTGCCCACTTTGTTTCCTTGCTTTCCCACCAAGTCAATATCCTCGCTTTTCACTTCTATCAATCCTTTTTCTTCCATTCTAAAAACGCCAATTTCCTCCGTCGTCCCAAATCTGTTTTTCTGACTTCTCAAAATTCTTAGATCTGACATCTTCTCTCCTTCAAAATAAAGTACTGTGTCCACCATGTGTTCCAAAAGTTTTGGTCCAGCTATATCCCCTTCCTTGGTCACATGCCCCACTATTATTATTGCCACTCCTTTTTTCTTGGCCAATTCAATTAACCGAAACGCCGACTCCCTAATTTGACTCGGACCCCCCATCATCCCACTTGTCTCCTCACTGTACATCACCTGAATCGAGTCCACCACCATTAAATCGTATACATTATTTGTTCGCTCCCAAAATTCGACTATCTCTTCTACTGAGTTTGTGCCTAAAATATCGAATTTATTAGCATCCAAGCCCAACCTTTTCACCCTTAACCATATTTGTTCGGCCGATTCTTCGCCTGCCACGTATAATCCACCTGTCTTTCCAATTAATTGTGTCAAAAGGGTACTTTTTCCTATCCCCGGTTCCCCCGCAAATAGCACCACTCCACCTCGAACAATTCCTTTACCCAATACCCTATCAAATTCCCCTATTTGTGAACTAAACACATAATCATTATTTGCTTTTTTCCCCGAATTCTCTTCGGCCATTTTTCCCAAATTCTTTAATTTTATTTGAGTACGGGCAATCCCTCGTGGTTGCCCCTTACTCCCTCCCCTTTTTGTACTTCTTAGGCCTTTCATTTCTTTTAAGCTATTCCACTCACCACATGCCGGACACTGTCCGCTCCACTTTGAATATTCATTCCCACAACTCCCGCACACAAATATCGTTTCCACCATTTTCTTCATTCTCTATTTTATCAGCTATTCTCCCCTTTCCAATTTTTAGACTTTTCAGCCACAGGCTGATCCGCCTCTGGCGGAAGAAATTTGAAATTAGAAATTTTATTAATTTTATCCCCCTTCGCTTGTCCCGCTACGGCTGGAATCAAGGCAAAGTCCCGCAACGGCGGGAGAGAATTAAAGGGGGTTTAAATTTTTCCCCCTCTTTCTTCAAAGAGGGGTCAGGGGTGATTTTGCCAGCCCCGCAACGGCGGGAGAGGGGTTAGGGGTGGGTTTATTCCATTTTCATCGTTTTTAGCGCCTCTCATAAAGCCACTCGAAATTATTCCTGTCTTTCCCGATTATTTTCCCCTCTTTCTTCAAAGAGGGGTCAGGGGTGATTTCGCTCGCCCCGCAACGGCGGGGTTTGATATTAATTCTTTTATCTCATAGTTACCCCAATAACATCATTCCCAAAGCTAATTTAGCCTTATAATTTGCTAATTTACATGTCCTATAGTATAATCCCAGGCAATTAAGACAGTTGGTATTTAGCATACCTCTCCGTCTTAATCAGACTTTTTGTCTGCTCTTTGACTGTTCTTTAACAATTAGGATGGTTTAAAGTATTTTCCCTTTTTCTTTCCAGCAAGGTCAAGGTTCAAACTCGCTGATAAACCCGTTTTATCCCCGGCTTTGAACCTTGATTTCAAGGAAAAAATAAAAAAAAGGAGAATATAAAATGTTTAGGAAAATATTAACAAAAGTTCTAACTCAACCTGTACGATGGATTGAGGTCGTACTGGCCATAGCCTTGTTCGTAGCAGTTTTTACTGCCGCTGAGGCTGCCGGACCAGACAATTGCCCCTTAGGGCAAACCGTGGGAGGACGGGAATGTATTCTCGTTTATAATCCTACTACTGGAGCTTGCATGACAACTGTTGGATTGTCAAAAGGATGGGAAGAGGTGGATGTTTGCCCTATCCCTGTCCCAACCACAATCCCAACCCAAGCACCCCTGCCAGTGAATACCCCTATCATTCCGGTTTCAGTTGAAGAAGAAGCAATTATTCCCATCACCGGAAATAATTGCCCGAAAATCACTGTTACTGGAAAAATTGACGGTAAGGAAATTTTTACCGCCGATTATTCATTGGTTTTGCCCGCAGGGGAAACGTGGTCATTCGGCGACCTCCGTGTCGACGAATTGGTGTTTGTTTCTTCTCAAGAAATTTTTCTTGAAGAAACCGATACTTCAGCTACCAGTTTTACCTGGATTCCCAGCGGCTTCAGCGAACTTCGTTTTCGCGAAACCAAAATGGAACCCACTTGTAAAGTCCGTTTTTTATTCACCCCATAACACCCGTCTCGTCCCTTGGACATCTTTTTCGCCCAAGGGACGACCAAAACCATCCTAATAGCTTGCTTTGATAAAGAGCCAAAAAAAATCATCCCTTTCGGATGACCCCTTTTTTTGATCAATGCAAGTTCTCTATTTCACTTAAGCCTTTTTTATTTAGTTTATCTAAAGTCCCCTTTTTTCAAGGGGGACCCCGCTTCAGCGGGAGGGGGTTTAAGTTTGTAGATTGAAGATTGTAGATTGAAGATTGTTTCTTATTCCGGTTCACTGGCAAAATATGCTTTATCCGGTCCGCTACCAAAATAGTGAAAATCTGCCGCCTGTCTAAACTCTTTCTTTTCACATAACACCACTTCTTGGCTTATCACCAACGCTCTTCCCCCATTTTTGTGTAATACACACCCCCGGCACTCAGCCATATTTACCCCATCAACATTTAAATTAATTTTAATTGGCCTTTTATTTCCAAAATAACATTCAACCTTCATGTTTTTTCAATAAACCTCTAATTCCCGATTATACCACCTCTTTTCTTTTCCCCCTTCGCTCGCCCCGCTCCGGCTGGGTCTTGCCCTGAGCTTGCCGAAGGATCTTGCCCTGAGCTTGCCAAAGGGTCTTGCCCTGAGCCTGTCGAAGGGGCCCGCCCCGCAACAGCGGGAGGGATTTAAAGGGGGTTTTAGATTGAAGATTGAAGATTGAAGATTGAAGATTGAAGATTGAAGATTGAAGATTGAAGATTGAAGATTTATTTATATATCACCGTCGATTTGTCACTCAACACTAGTCCCAAAGAAATTTTTCTCTTTGGTACATCAATCGATTCAATATACACATTCACTTTATCCCCTTCCTTAACCGCCATACCTCCCACTAATTTTGAAATATGAATCAATCCTTCAACTCCGACCTCCAATCTCACTAAAGCTCCAAAGTTGGCTGTTCGAACTACTTCTCCCTCAAATTCTTTTTCTTTGGGATATTTGCTTTCAATCTTTTCCCATGGATCATCCTGCAACCGTTTCACTGAAAATTGTAGTCTGCCATCTTCTTTGTTAATTAATTTAACTTTAATCTTGTCTTTAGCTTTAAAAATTTGGCTCACATCGTTCACCTTTTCCCAGGAAATTTCCGAAATATGCACCAAACCTTCCAGACTCAATTTGTTGCCTTTACCATCAAAATCAATTTTCACAAAAATTCCAAACGGCTCCACTCTCATCACTTCTGCATCAAAAATATCGTCTACTTTCAAATTTTCAATTGCATTTACCTCTTCACCCACCTTACCCGGTTCCGACACCAATCTTTCCGAAAAAACCAATCTATTTTTAGACTGATCCACTTCTAAGACCTTGGTTTTAATCTTTTTTCCAATCATTTTATCCGGTTCACCGTCATATTTGCTTCCAATCTGGCTGCCCGGGATAAATCCAAAAAATCCAAACGGAGCAATTACTACCGCTCCACCTCGATTTAATTCCTTGGCAAATACCGTCACTTCTCCTTCACTTTTTTCTTTTTCCGAAAAATAATTCCAACCATATCCACTTGCTGCCCCTCTTATTGACACCAAAATTTGACCCTTGTCACTCTCTGGTTGTCTCACTTGAACTTCAATTTCATCACCGATTTTTAAATCAGCAATATAATCTTTTACAAATTCAAATTCTTTTCCGGTTACCACCGCGTCAGTTTTACCCCCAATATCAATAAAAATTGCTTTATTTTTGATTGCTGTTATCTTACCTTTTACTTCCTGTCCTTTCTTAAAACCAACTACTTCTTTTCCTTCCTCTTTTAACAGATCCTCCATTGTCAAAATTTCCTTTCTTTTGACTGTTTTTTTTGATTTAGTTATTTTCTTTGCCATATTTGTACCTGTCCGCCCACTGGCGAATAAAAAAATCCCGAGATTTACTTCGGGATAAACGGGATTGTCTACCCTAAATAAATTAATAATTAAAGAACGTTTATTTGCTTTTAGCAAATATTACGTTCCCCCAAATAAACAAATAATTAAATTTAAGCTCAAACATTATACCACAAATTGGCTCTCTTAGTTGGCTTTTCTTCTGCCTATATTTTCGGCGATTTTGATCGGCCAATAAGCTATTTCCAATGTCACCCGACCGACTTTTTTTGCCATTTCCGAGATTGGAAATTTAATTTCACTTACTTTACTTGTTTTATACTCAGTCGTTGCTATATTTTTAACATATTCTTTCATTTCAGAAATTTTACCACAAAAAACCCTCCATTTACCCACTAGTGGTGGGTTTTGGAGGATTATACCAATCCCCTCCTTTCTTCAAAGGAGGGTTAGGGTAGATTTTAATTTTAATCTGTTGAATCGAAATTATTAGTCTGAATATCTTTTTCGAAGTGACATTGAACCTGGATCCCAGATTCGCCGGAACGAGAAAAACGATATATAGACTAAACAAAATTCATTTTAGTTTCTCAATTCCGGCCACGACCTATCTTCAGAATCCTCTTCAGGAAAACTATTGTCAGCGCTGAAATGTTTCACTTCTCTGTTCGGAATGGGAAGAGGTGGTACCACTTCGCTCCAATGACCGGAGTTGAAAAACTAAATTAGTATAAATTTTGCTTATTTATACCATCCCGCAACGGCGGGAAGAATCGAAACTAATTACTATTTAACTAATTATCTAGTTATCTAAAACTTCTTGGTCTCTAAATTGAGCCATCTACCCTTCCCAAGGCTTGGCTAAGAATGGTTTTTGACGCCTTCCTTAACCAAAACTTAGTACAGGTAGAAACTAAAAACCTAAGTTTTCAGTCCAAAAATATTGAAAAATTCTTTCGATCTTTCCACTACTTAGCTTAAACCTTCACAGGTCTTACACATGTAGCGTATTAACCGGTAGTCTCCCGGCGATCTCTCGTCCGAATTGCTTCGGACCACGATTCCTAATCTTGGAGTCAGTTTCCTGCTTGAGATGCTTTCAGCAGTTATCTAATAGGAACGTAGCTACCCAGCGCTGCCCTTGACAGGACAACTGGCACACTAGTGGTTCCCTCGTCTAGGTCCTCTCGTACTGTAGACGAATCCCCTCAAGAATCGAACGATTACTGTGGATAGAGACCGAGCTGTCTCGCGACGCTCTGAACCCAACTAACGCAGCGCTTTAATGGGCGAA
>DFZG01000063.1 GCA_002382075.1 Candidatus Shapirobacteria bacterium UBA4062 | reverse complement strand
ATATGATTTTAATGAACTTTTAAGAAGAGGTGGGGTGGCAGGAGAGTTTGAGGTATTAGGGGAAATTGAAGCCATAAAGGAGAGAAGAAGCAGGTTGGGAGAAGAAGATTTGAAATTTTCAACCAGGGAAATTAGGTTTAATAGTGAAGGCAAGTGGGTGTCGGGAATGATGAATTATTATCCGGAAAGGTCGAGTTTGTCTAAGGTGATAATAATGGTGCGGGGTTATGCTGAAAAAGAGGGTTATTATGTGGGAAGTGGCAGTTACCGGATGGCGGATGAGTTGGCGAAAAGCGGGTTGGTGACAATTAGTGTTGATTTTTTGGGTTTTGGAAATTCTGAGGCAGAAAGTACCGATGTGCTTGAGGCTAGGTTTGAAAAAGTGGTGACAGTGATGGATTTGATAGCGACGGTTAAATCTTTGCCTTGGGTAGATAAAAGTAGTCTAGGAATTTGGGCTCATAGCAACGGGGGACAGATTGTGTTGTCGGTGGCTGAAATATTGGGAGAGGGAATACCGATGGTGTTGTGGGCACCGATGACCCAGCCGTTTCCCAAAAGTGTTTTGGAGACAATTGAACCGGACAGTCCGGTAAAACAAATATTAGAAGATTTTGAAAAAAGATATGATAGTCGAAGATATGCTTTTGAAAATTATTACGAATGGTTAAGGTCACCGGTGTTAATATTTCAAGGAGATAAAGACGAGTGGTGTAGTGTCGATTGGCAGGAAAAAGTAGTCGAGGGGATAGAAAAAGCCGGGGGTGAGGCAGAATTAAGAGTGATTACAGGTGATGATCATAATTTTTCAAAAAATTGGCAGAGGGTGGCGGCGGAAAGTGTCTATTTTTTGGAAAATAAACTAAGATAAATAGCGGGGTTAAAGACGGACAAGGTTGAGGGAATCGGGCAGAATAGTATCTTTTGGAGTTACAAAAAATAGGGCGTGAAAATCGTCAACTTCTTGTCGGCGACCGGTGTGAGGGTCGATAATTTCGTTAATATCCCACCAGCGGCGTTCGAATTGAAGAATGGACAATTTACGGTCAGTACCATCGTTTTCGTAGGGATCAGCCAAAAGAATGGTGTTGTAAGCGGTGTCAATGTGGGTAACAATACTGTAGTGGCCGGGATCGTCATCTTCAGCTTCTTGGGGAGTGTCATAAGGAAATATTCCCTGCCACTCAACTCCAACGGGAATCCGATGTTGATTGACGAGCTGGGAAAGATCGGCAATACTGGAATTGAATTTAAACCAAAATTGAAGCTGCGGGGTAAAATTTTTGAAGTAATAACCAATTTCTTGGATGGTCATGCCATAGTCGGCGATTTTGTTCTCTATATGGAGAGATTTGACGATTTGATTCTGATCTAAATCAAGACCGTGAACACTGCTTAACATCTGAATGACGGCGGGGGCGCAATAATAGGAATTTTTTTGGGCCACCCGAGCCAGGTTGGGGAAGTTACTTAAGTTGTTTAGCATATTTAGTTAGCAGACTACCAACCAAATCTTCGAAACTAATGTTGTGCATGGCGGCGACTTCGGTAAAAGGCAAACCCAGGTCTGGTCCGAAGGCAGTGTTGGGATTGGAGTCGGTAAAATAAGGAGTATTGGTTTGGTCGTCGTAACGAACATCGAATTTGGCATAATCCTGATGGCGGAGAGCATTGAAAGCTCTAACTGAGAGGCGAGCTAATTTAGTGCGGACTGGCTCTTCAACGTGGATATAAGTATAAGCCCGAGCGTCATCGTAGGATTCGATACTGGTAAAAAAGTGTTTGCCATCGGGTTTTTTACGGAAGACTTTTTGACCCATAAAGACATGTTTTTTGAAACCGTCGTCAAAGACGCAGACGGTAATTTCGGGTCCGTCGATAAATTGTTCGACAACTACTGGTTGCTTGTAGGTGGAAATCATAAAGTCGACCTTTTTTTGGGCTTCTTTGAGAGTTTCTTTGACGGCTTTATTGTCGATACCGACAGAACCACCGCTACCGCAGAGTTTGACTATCAGAGGAGTACCCAGTTCTGGTTGAATAGCAGTACCGGATCGGCGAACATATTGGTAAGCTGGGGTGGGAATGTCGTAAGCCATGAGTAATCTTTTGGTTAAATTGCGGTCATTGCCGATAACCATACCTTCCATGCCAGCACCGGTGTAGGGGATATTGGAAAGCTCTAAAGCGGCAGGAACTGAGGTTTGAAGAGTATCTTTGCCTTTGAGAGTGTCGACAAGGTTGACAACTAAGTCGGGTTTATCGACTAAAAGATTAGTTAGAAAATATTGGTTGCCGGCAGTAGTTTTGACATCAATGCCGAATTTGCGGATAACTTCGGCGACTTCTTGTGACCTTTGCTCGACTTCAACTTCGGCTTCGTAGGCATCCTCCGTCGGAAACATATCCCGTTCGACATGAGAATAGGCGACA
Source organism: Candidatus Shapirobacteria bacterium UBA4062 (assembly GCA_002382075.1). Taxonomy (GTDB): domain Bacteria; phylum Patescibacteriota; class Microgenomatia; order UBA12405; family UBA12405; genus UBA5615. The sequence continues at coordinate 743 of DFZG01000063.1, read as the reverse complement.
GTAATAAATTTGATTTTTTTGATAAGAGCTTTGTCGATGGCGAGCTCGACTTTGGGAATTTTGGAAACCTTGGTTTCTTTGGCAATTTTAATTTCTTCTTTTTTGGAAAATGGATTAAACATAAAAACATCTTACTATAAAGTGGAAAAGACAAGCAACAGTTAGTCTTAAGAATTGGCTTTTTTAAAGTCGTCTTTGAGTTTTTGCCAATATTTAGACTGCCGACAAATTAGTTGATTAGATAAATAGTTATTTAGTTTAGAAGCAGGAATGAGAGATTTGACTAGTTCTTCTAGATAGATGGTATTTTGGGAGCCTTTGACTAAAATAGTTGACTTTTGAGGTAGATTTTTTTTGAGCCAGTCGGCGGCTTGCCACCAGAAATTAAAAGAGTGAATTTTGGAGTTTTGAGGAAAATGAGTTTTAGTTTCCGGGCCGATAGTAATAATAGTATTGGCAGATTTAAGGGCTTGGAGGCCGATTTGATGATGAAAATAGGCAGATTGTTGACCAAGTTCGCGCATGTCACCTAAAACGGCTATCTTTGGAGAAGGGTAATTGTTTAAAAGTTCCAACATTTGAGAACAGGAGAGAGGGGAGGAGTTGTAGGAGGAGTCGATAATGGTTGATTGATTAATGCCGATTAAGAGAGAGTTTCGGGATGGAGGGAGGCGAAGGTGGTTGGTGAGGGAATTGATGGCGGTAATTTGAGGAATGTCTAAAATAGAGGCGACAATAAGGGA
>DFZG01000046.1:8713-8950 GCA_002382075.1 Candidatus Shapirobacteria bacterium UBA4062 | reverse complement strand
AAAAATGTGAGATTTTAAACTTAACAGAATATATGAAAAGTGCATACTTCAGTATAATCATTCTGAAGCTTTAACGAAAGATGAGTTACCCCGCATGGATTCGAACCACAATTATCGCGTTCAGAGCGCGATGTCCTACCATTAGACGACGGGGTAGTAAACTTCGTCTATTTTACCCCAACTTTTTAAGTTCAGCAATTGTTGTTTCCTCCCCATGACCCGGTAAAATCAAGGTAT